>CAIWMA010000208.1 GCA_903913645.1 uncultured Bacteroidales bacterium
TCCGTTCATGGGAGCGTGTTAATACCGCTTTCGAAACACAGGAAATTATCAATGGTTTTGTAAAATGCCGTACCAAAGGTGGTCTTATTGTTGACATCTTCGGTATAGAAGCATTCCTCCCGGGATCACAGATTGACGTTAAGCCTATCCGCGACTACGATCAGTATGTTGAGAAAGTTATGGAATTCAAAATCGTTAAGATCAACCACGAATACAAAAACGTTGTTGTTTCGCACAAAGCGCTTATTGAAGACGAACTTGAAGCTCAGAAAATCGAAATTATTTCGAAACTCGAAAAAGGCCAGGTTCTTGAAGGAATCGTTAAAAATATCACTTCATACGGTGTATTTATCGACCTTGGCGGTGTTGACGGACTTATCCACATCACCGACCTTTCATGGGGTCGTATCAATCATCCTGAAGAAATCGTTCAACTTGATCAGAAAATTAATGTTGTTATCCTCGACTTCGACGAAAACAAAAAACGTATCGCTCTTGGTCTCAAACAACTTAGTGCACATCCATGGGATTCGCTCCGCGAAGACCTTAAGGTTGGTGATAAAATCAAAGGCCGCGTAGTTGTTATTGCTGACTATGGCGCATTTGTTGAAATCGCACCTGGTGTTGAAGGTTTGATTCACGTTTCAGAAATGTCGTGGAGCCAGCATCTTCGTACCGCCCAGGATTTCCTCCGCGTTAACGACGAAGTTGAAGCAGTTGTTCTTACCCTCGACCGCGAAGACCGCAAAATGTCACTTGGTATCAAACAACTCATTCCAGATCCATGGACTGACATTGTTACCAAATATCCTGTAAACTCACGTCACACAGCAACCGTTCGTAACTTTACCAACTTCGGTATTTTTGTTGAACTCGAAGAAGGTGTTGACGGACTTATCCACATCAGCGACCTGTCATGGAGCAAGAAAATCAAACATCCTGCTGAATTCACCAAAATTGGCGAAACTATCGAGGTAGTTGTGCTTGATGTTGATGTTGAAAACCGCCGTTTGAGCTTAGGCCACAAACAACTTGAAGAAAATCCTTGGGATGTATTCGAAAGCATATTCACAACCGGATCAGTTCATAAAGGTACTGTTGTAAGTTCATCCGATAAGGGTGTGGTTGTATCATTGCCATATGGTGTTGAAGGATTTGCACCTACACGTCACGCAACGAAAGAAGACGGATCGAACCTGCAGGTTGACGAAGCCCAGGATTTCAAAGTTATCGAATTCTCGAAAGAGAACAAGAAGATCATTCTTTCGCACGCTAAGATGCACCAGGATGCTAAATCAGCAGAACGGGTTAAAGAAGACAAGAAAGAGGAAAGCGCTGAAATGACTACCAAACGCGCCGTGAAGAAAATCAAGGACAACCTTGAAAAAACCACCCTCGGTGATCTCGACGCTCTTTCGAACCTGAAAGCAGCTATGGAAAAGAAAGAAGAAGAAGACAGCAAAAAGTAATCTTCATATTTCTCAATAAATATTCAAGCCGGATAGTTTTTGACTGTCCGGCTTGTTTTTGTATTATTAGATCAGATATTCAATTTTTAAAGTTGTGGATAAAACGAACTCAATAAACAACAGTTGCACTATTTTTGATTAAAAGAAGAATTCTTATGATTGAGAAGTTGTGTTTTATGCTAAAAGTGCCGTAGGCACGAAATTATGGTAGCAAAAATAATCAGATTTTTTTTAAGCCTCGTAGAGGCGGAATTAAAAGAAAAAGTCATTCGTAAAATTCGAAAATGTATTGTTCATCATAACTGATTTCAAATGATTTCAATATGTCTATGTATTCCTCCCGGAATGTTTTTTGCTGATGATGTTGTTCTTGGTTTATAATATATTTTATAACAGCATCGCGATTTGAACGGGAATATGCAAAGCCCCCGTATCCTTCCTGCCATGAAAATTCACCTGGAATAAATCTGTTTTCATTAATCCATTTTGACGAATTGGTTTTTACAATTCTTACAATGTCGGAAAGAGATTTGCTGGGAGTCAATTCAAAAAACATGTGAACGTGGTCTTTGTAACCATTTACTGCTAAGGAAAATTGATTGGTATTAGTTAAAATTCCGGAGATATATTTGAAAAGTTCAGGACGTAATTTTGCGTTCAGGATATTTTTCCTTCCTTTAACTGCAAAAACTACATGAATGTTTAGTTGCGTATAGGTATTTGCCATAACATTTTATTTTTGGAATACCGCTGGTTGAATGCAATTTATTTCAATTCCATAATGCCGCCTCTACGAGGCTATTGGTCTTTTGTCATATATTTTACCATAATACCGCCTCTACGAGGCTGTGGGCTTTTGGTGATCTTTTCTTCAACATAATGCCGTCTTTACGAGGCTGTAGTTTTTTATGTGTAAACTGAATTAGCAAAATCCGTAAAAATCAGTTCTTTCAGCGTCATCCGCGTTCCAGTAACGATTATCCAGCCACAATCACCTGTGATTTAACCCATTCCACAGCTTTCCCAACAATCACTTCCTTTTCTCCAGGTTCGTTATGCAATTCGTGGAATAATCCTTTAAACGTGAGGAATGTTAATAACGAATTTGAATTTTTATGAAACTCCTGGCTGGCAGCATACGAAGTTATCGGATCAGCATCGCCATGCATAAGCAACACCGGGATTTTAAGGATTGATGCATTTTTGATTGCCCATTCTCCAGATTCTTTAATATTGAAAAAGGTACTTACCGAAACTTTACCGTGGTTTAACGGGTCGTTAATATACGCCTGGGCTGCTTCTTTATCATGACAAAGATCATCACCATTCAAGCCATTCGGAATAACAA
>CAIWMA010000209.1 GCA_903913645.1 uncultured Bacteroidales bacterium
CTACATCCAATGAAGAGGTACTTATTGTCCAATAATATTTCTTTTATGTTGGAGTCTAAGGTATCAGCTGCGCCCAGATTCCTGACGACATTGGCCATATTCACAGGATACAGATTTTTGACCGGTCTGCCAGTTCCAACGTCCCAGAAAATGCATGAGCCATCCAAGCAGGCCGATATGATTTGTTTTGAATCGGGAAGAAACTTTAAATCATTTACTCTTTTTCCATGAGGTTTAACATATTTATGCCCGGGATCATAGGCAAGGTAACTATCTATTTCCCACGTAAAACAAACATCCTCAGAAGCAGAAAATACATGCTTCCCATCCGGCGAAAACCCTAATGCTTTAAATTTTAGCGGCAAAGTCTTAACCAGGCACCCGGCATCAATATCCCATATATACACTCTTTTGTTGTCATTACCCAATAATAATTTTCCATCGGGAGAAAAGATGATACCGTCAATATTCTGATGAAATACATCGAGAACCGAATACTTTTCCGATTCTATCTCAAATATCCTGTTTGTCCCATTATCGAAAAATACGGCAATTTTTTTGCTATCGTGAGAAATCGCTACTGCACCAACCCTGTTTGACTCATTTCTACTGAGGATCCTGATAAATTTACCTGTAATAAGGTCCCATAGCTGTATATCGGAATATGACCGAATAAATGAAAGCAGGTATTTACCATCGGGAGAAACAATGGCATTACTGGCTTCGGACTTGAAAGGCAATCGTTTAACAATTTTTCCGCTTTGCAAATCCCATAAAGTGTGTTGCGATTCCATATTTGATGAAGTGAAATTTTTACATCAGGCATTAAAATTACGCCCAAAATTGTTTACCAGAAAAAACGATTAAAATCTGACTTATCACAGGTAATCAGATTCTTTCCATCAGGCGTTATTAGAATAGAGGTGAATCCGTTTGAAAAAGGCACTATTCTGAGGCATGCTTCATCTTTTTCAATGTCCCAGATAATACATGTCCCATCCTCAAATGATGTTACAGCGGTTTTCCCATCAGTTGAAACAGCTATTTTGCCAACACGGTTTTCAGATTCGCGATAAAATTCAAATGGTTTTACGGAATGGTTTCCTCTTGTCGGATCTCTTGTGAATATCTTCTCTATTTCATAAGGATCGCCAAAACGGGATAATATTTTAAAGTTATCCAAATCCAGAAGAGTAAACGACCGATCTTTATTATCAATGAGTGCGCGCCATCCAGGCGAATGCCAGGTTTTAAGAATAGTGCCTTTTATCGTTCCAAAGATATGAACCGGAGGTTCTTCTTTTGCTAGTAAGCTGCTGGAAAAATAGGGCTGAAGTGTTTTGGATGGAGTCATACTATTTTGTATAAGGTCTCTTTATCTTACAAGCAATTAATGCTCGATATCCTGTAATTGAGGAGCGGGTTTTGTATATTCAGTTTTTTTACGTCAAAACAAGCACAGGTTGCCGGTTTTATTTTCTGTATTGGTTTATGAATACATGAGATAAATGTGTATATATTAAGCAATTAAAATTATCTTTGAAATTGGTTCACCTAACAGCCAATTTTCTTCACCTTTAAGATCTATTTCTATGTAATGCCTCTGATCCTTAATTGCACTTTGAATTTCAATCAGATTAGCTTCCGGCAATTGGCTTATCATTTTATCAGGATGGATGATACAATAATTATTCAATATCCAGGATACCTCGAGAGCATCTTCCTGGATATTATAATTATTACTCTTAACATAAAAAAATGACCCGTGAGATGACTTGAATACATCCTGTAAAACCAATTCATTATTTAAAAACCTGAGAAGGTCATTTTGGTCAACTTTAATATAAATATAACCAGTCTCATTGACTAATCTGCATCTAAGGTAAAGATCCGAGTGACGTCCGATATAGTCCATATAGAGTGTCAAAATATCTCCATTATTACCTGCAATAAGGTACGGCCTGCCCAATACAAGGTAATTGGGAAAACCAAATGCACGACATTTCTTAAAGAGTTCAAAGAGGTCATTCCAATTAACCAAATCTGCCGGTTGATTGAGCATTCGCTCTATTTCCAGTTTCATTGAATTTTGGAAATCCATTGTCGGATTAAAATCTCTAACGTCATTAAATTCCTTTACTTCAGAAATTTGGTTGAAAATTGATTGTAAGCGCGTTTTGAGGATCATAACAAAAAAAATTAAGGTTTAATATGAATTGAATTGCAGTTCAACTTCTTGTTTTTGATATAATTATCGAATCGCCTAATTTTGAGGCATTGAAAAGTTAATGCTGGATTTATTTCAACTTTACCATTTTCGATTAATTATAAATAGAGTGGTATTAGCAAGCGTCCATTTCCCTTGGCTATTTGGATCAGGATATTTTTAATATTTTACATGCGGCATTTGAAATAGTTTTATTATTTGACAAATTAATCGTTTTTTGAGAATAATACTTTGCATTTGTAATATCTCCAACTTGGAAATAATAATATGCCCTCAAAAGATTATACGATGCATTTTGTATAGGCAGTTTATTTAATAATTGTAATATGTTTTCTAATTTTTCTGATTCTAACGACGAATAAATAGTTTCCACGATAGATTCATAAGTATTTTCAATAGGTAATGAATTTTGATAGGATAAACAATCTCCCCAGCAGGATTGATCATTGGCAAATTCGCATTTTTTGCATTTGTCAAAAATATTTGGTCTTAAATATCTATTATCAAAAAAAATCTTTAAGTAATCATAGGCTTGTTTGATAGATTTAAAATCAGTGAGTTTTGTACGACTTTCAGTACTAACTGAGAAGCATCTAAAAATACTTAAATCTGTAGAAATATCAAAGGCAATAGTACATTTCCCAATATAATTAATAATGGATGGTTGCAACAAAGCTATTCTTCCTAATTGCTCATTTGAAAAAAAACATTTTGGCAGTAAACAATCCATCTCAACTTGAATATTAAGTTTTGATACACTTTCAATAAAATCAAACACTTTTTCCGAAATATAGCCATAATCATCAGGCAAAAGTAAATTAGTATTTTTAATACCATAAGTTGGTTTTGCAATAGCCATCCTTAATACAGATATTCCATAGCTTTTACAATATTCAATTATTTCACTATAATTAAAATCCTTTTTATAAATATTAAATCCAATTGAAGTAGGTATGCCATAATTAATGGA
>CAIWMA010000210.1 GCA_903913645.1 uncultured Bacteroidales bacterium
CAAGCTTTTATTTCCTCCGGGTGATGTGCATAATCATCAATATAAACGAAATCGTTTTCATTTAGCCTGATATCGAACCGGCGTTTTACCCCTTTGAAGGACGCAATTCCATGGCTTAATTCTTCTGGCGTAACCCCGGCAAGGATTGCTGCTGCCAAAGCTGCCACTGCATTCTCAACATTATATAATCCTGGAATTCCGAGAACCAGGTTGTTGATTCTCCCGTTCGGATAATTGAAATCGAAATGGTACAGGTGATTTTCGAGGTGAAGATTGGAAGCATAAAAATCAGCCTCGTCATTTACCGAATAGCGGTAGACATTGCCATCAACAGGCAACTGCAAAGGCAGCTCAAGCCCTTTTTTAATAATCAGCGATCCCTGCGAAACAATATTACCGGTGAAACTGCTGAAAGCTTCGAGGACATTAGCAAGGTTATTGTAAATATCAAGATGGTCGGAATCGATGCTTGTTATTATGGCAATAAACGGATGAAGATGAAGGAATGATCTGTCGTACTCATCAGCTTCAACAACCATAAAATTGGAAGTTTTGGAAATCATCAGGTTGCTGTCGAAATTCCGCGAAATCCCACCCAGAAAGGCCTGGCATCCAACATGTGATTGTTCCATCAGGTGTGAAACCATTGACGAAGTTGTGGTCTTTCCATGAGTTCCGGCACAGGCAATGGTTTGGTATTCGGACGAAAGCATGCCCAGCACTTCGGCACGTTTCATCATCCTCACACCGCTTTTTTTGAGGTATTGTAATTCAGTGTTTCCAGCAGGGATAGCAGGAGTATATATTACCAGGCCGGTTTCGGCGGGAATAAGGCTTACATCTTCATGAAAATGAATTATCATTCCTTCGTCCTCGAGATTAGCGGTGAGTGCAGTTACAGTGCGGTCGTAGCCATGAACCTGGTAGCCTTTGGCCAGGAAATACCTTGCCAGGGCACTCATGCCGATGCCTCCGATTCCGAGGAAATAAATGATATGTTCTTTAATTCTCAACGACATACTGGCTTATTATTTCTTTCCTTTTAATGCGAGTTCAAAAACGTGTTCCGCAATCAGGCTCGCTGAATTCCGCCTGGCCATGGAACTGATATTGGAACTTAATTTTTTCTGTGCTGTAAGATCGGTGGCAAGATTCGTTATTGTGCTGACCAAACTGGCTGCCGCATCGGAATCTTTAACCAAAATGGCTGCATTCCGCGATGAAAGTGCAAGAGCGTTCTTGGTTTGGTGGTCTTCTGCAACATTGGGCGACGGTACAAGTATGATAGGTTTGCCTGTGAGGCACAATTCTGAAATAGCAATGGCTCCAGCCCGGGAAACAACTATATCGGCTGCAGAATAGGCCATGTCCATCTCCTTAATAAAAGGCATGGTAATTATTCCTTTCAGATTGAATTCCGTTACGGCTTTGGCAGCCTGGTCAGCATAATGCTTCCCTGTTTGCCAGATCAACTGGATGTTTTTGCTGGCCAGTGTTTCCAAACCTGCATGAATACTTTGGTTTATTGTTCTTGCACCAAGGCTTCCACCAACAACAAGTATTGTAGACCTGGCATCGCTAAGATCAAAATGTTTCAAAGCTTCTGACCTGGTATGATTGTTAAACTCAATATCATGCCTTACAGGATTGCCGGTAATGCTTATTTTCGATTCAGGGAAGAATTTCTCCATGCCAGGATAAGCGACACAGATTCTGTCAGCTTTCGAAGCAAGCATTTTGTTGGTAATACCAGGGAAAGAATTCTGTTCCTGTATTAGTGTTGGTATTCCCAGCCATGTGGCCATGCGGAGGGTTGGACCCGACGCATACCCGCCTGTGCCAATTACAACGTCAGGTTTAAATGATTTTATGATTTTTCGTGCGTAATACAAACTTGAAATTACTTTGAACGGGAACATGAGGTTATCTACTGTGAGCCTGCGTTGCAATCCGCTAATCCATAGTCCTTCGATAAGGTATCCTGCGGCCGGTACTTTTTCCATTTCCATCCGGCCTTTGGCACCGACAAACATGATATCAGCATGAACGGCCTTTTCTTTAATAGCATTTGCGATGGCCACTGCCGGGAATATATGCCCGCCTGTGCCGCCTCCGCTCAGTATTACTCTTATGTCGTTACCCTGCTGCATTTTCCAGTTCTGTTGTTTCTTCGGTTGTGATATCTATTTCGTCCATTTCTTTACTCACACTAAGAATTATTCCGATAGCAATACTGGTAAACCAGATGCTTGTTCCTCCCATACTCACCAATGGTAATGGCTGCCCGGTTACTGGAACCAGGTGAACCGCCACCGCCATATTTGCAAAAGCTTGTATAACAAGGCTTATTGTAACTCCAATAGCCAGCAACGCGCCGAAATTCCCAGGCGCTTTTATAGCAATTCGGATCCCTCGAAAGAGTAAAATAAGATACATCAGTACAATGATAACTGCTCCGATAATGCCATATTCTTCAATAATGATGGCAAAAATAAAATCGTTGAAAGGATTAGGGAGAAAGTTTTTCTGCATGCTGTTGCCCGGAAATTTCCCGACAATACCTCCGTTAGCTATGGCAATTTTCGCCTGATCCACCTGGAATGTTTCATCGCTGTCGCCTCCGCCGCTGAAATGCTCAATACGATTCTGCCACGTTCCCAAACGGCCGCTTGATTTTGGTGAAACCATCAGAAAAGCAATAAGAAGTGCTAACGCTGCTATACCAATACCTGCAAGAGCCAGCAAGTACCTAAATTTTACGCCCCCGACAAACATCAGGATTATGCAAGTCACGAAAAGAATGGCAGCGGTTGAAAGGTTTGCTGGTAAAATCAACCCGCAGATAACCAGCACAGGCAATAGGATTGGAATAAAAGCACTTCTAAGGTCCTTAATGTTTTCTTGTTTTTTGGCAAGCATACTGGCGACAAACATGATAAGTGCCAGTTTGGCAAGATCCGATGGCTGAAACATAATGTTCACTCCCGGCAGGGTTGTCCATCGGGCTGCTTCGTTACGTACCTCGCCAAAAACAAGCGTGTAAAACAGGAGCGGAGCTGCAATAATTACGGCAAGCATGGAAATTTTGGAATAATATACATACTTGATTTTATGCGCTGCATACATAAGGATAAATCCAAAAATAAGTATACCGATATGTTTCAAAAGGTAATACTCTGTATTCCCCTGCTTGAAACGGTAGGCAAGCGTTGTGGTCGAACTGTACACAGCCAGGACAGAGAATACAGAGAGTATTATTACAACTCCCCATATTACTTTATCTCCACGTACTTTCGGAACTATCTGAATCATTTTATTATTCTGAATGTAAATTGATTTTTGTTACAAATTTCTGACAGCCTGTTTAAATTTATTGCCCCGGTCTTCATAACTCTCGAACAAATCGAAACTGGCACAGGCAGGCGATAATAGGACAGTGTCTCCTTTTTTCCCAATGGTATATGCTGTTAGTACTGCTTGTTCAGCGGATTGTGTTTCGTAAATAGCCTCAACCCTTGAGCCAAAAGTTTCAATAAGTTTGGCATTATCTACTCCGAGGCAGATTATGGCTTTAACCTTTTGCGATACTAATTCTTCCAGTTTTTTATAATCATTGCCTTTGTCTATTCCGCCAGCGATCCATATCAATGGAGAATCGGCAGTTTCGAGAGCGTACCAGGCGCTGTTAACATTGGTAGCCTTGGAATCATTGATAAAATCAATGCCATGGATACGTGCCACAAATTCGAGGCGGTGTGGTACATTTTCAAAAGCGCTCAGAGACTGGCGGATACTTTCACTGCGGATATCAACCAGTTTTGAGGCAATTGAAGCTGCCATCGAATTGTACACATTGTGTTTGCCTTGTAAGGCGAGTTCTTCCAATGTCATGGTAAAAAAGTTATTATTTGTGGTTATTTGGATTTTATTTTCAAAAAAACAGGCATTCGCAGTGGTGTTTCCCGGCTGAGTGGTAGTTGTGTAAATCTGAGCTTTCAGGTTACGCCTGCTTACTTCGGCAGCACTAACTTCGTCATCAAGGCAATAGATAAAGGCATCTTCATTCGTTTGATTCTGAATTATTCTGAATTTAGAGTTGATGTAGTTCTCAAATTTGTAATCGTACCTATCCATGTGATCGGGAGTGATATTGGTCAGGATTGCGATGTCTGCTTTAAATTCAAACATGCTATCGAGCTGAAAAGAGCTGATCTCCAATACATACCAATCATATTCCTTTGTGGCAACCTGCAACGCAAAACTTTCTCCGACATTTCCGGCCAGCCCAACATTGAAGCCGTTGTTTTTAAGGATATGATGGATAAGCAGTGTAGTTGTTGTTTTTCCATTTGATCCTGTAATGCAGATTTTTTGAGCTTTTGTATACCGCGAAGCAAATTCTATTTCTGAAATTACCGGTATCAGTTTAGCCTTGATTTTCTTTACCAATGGCGCTGTTAATGGTATTCCCGGACTGATGATCACCTCATCGGCATCAAGAATTTCTTCTTCCGTATGCTTCCCTTCTTCGAATGCTATTTCATAATGTGAAAGAACGTTTTTGTATTTTTCCTTAATTTTTCCGGAATCAGACAGCCAAACCCTTAATCCTTGTTTTTTAGCCAATACTGCAGCTCCTGTTCCGCTTTCGCCTGCTCCCAGTATGGCTATCTTTTTCATTATTCAATGTTTCCCTTTACCTTATCTTTAATGTGATTATAGATGCCAGCGCCAGTGCGATACCGATGATTAGGAACCGCATCACGATTTTTGGTTCGGGATATCCTTTTTTCTGGTAATGATGATGCAATGGCGCCATCAGGAAAATGCGTTTTCCTTCGCCTGTCTTCTTCCTGGTGTATTTGAAGTATGAAACCTGAATAACAACGGACAGATTTTCAGCAATAAAAATTCCACAGAGAATAGGAATGAGCAATTCCTTACGGATCATAATTGCCAATGCAGCTATGATTCCACCCAGGGCAAGACTCCCTGTATCGCCCATGAAAATCTGAGCCGGATATGAGTTATACCAAAGAAATCCAACGCAGGCTCCCACAAGCGAAAAGATGAATACCACCAGTTCGCCGGTATTAGGGATATACATGATGTTGAGATAGTCAGCAAATACAATATTGCCACTCACCCATGCCAGCAAACCCAGCGTGCTGGCAATAACCGCCGATGTTCCGGTCGCAAGTCCATCCATGCCATCCGTGAGGTTGGCACCGTTGGAGATGGCTGTTATCACAAAAATCACCATCGGGATGAAAATCAACCAGGCAAATTTCCTGTAATCATCGCCTAACCATTTGAGCAATACAGCATAATCAAATTCATTATTTTTGAAGAACGGAATGGTAGTTTTGGTCGACTTCTCCGGTACGGATTTAAATTTTTTATTATGATCTTTTACTTGCTCAAAAGCAGTTAGTGTTCCAGGTTTGGCAACTGTTATAAACGCCTTTCTTTCCGGCACTCGTTCGCGGATAACGATTCCCTGGTTGAAATACAATATCGATCCTACAACCAAACCAGCAACTACCTGCCCTATGATTTTGAACCTGCCTGCCAATCCTTCTTTGTTCTTTTTGAAAACTTTGATATAATCATCCAGAAAGCCGATCAAACCAAGCCAAACGGTTACGAAAAGCATCAGCAGTATGTAGATGTTCAGGATTTTAGCAAACAGAAGTGTAGGAATAAGCAATGCTCCGAGGATAATAAGTCCGCCCATGGTTGGGGTACCGGTTTTTGCCATCTGACCTTCCAGTCCAAGTTCACGTACAGTTTCGCCGATTTGTTTAGCGCGCAGATAATTAATGATACGCTTTCCGTAGATCAGGGATATGAAAAGGGAAAATATCGTTGCCAAAGCAGCCCGGAATGTGATGAACTGGAACATTCCGGCTCCCGGTACATTGTACGCTTTATCAAGAAATGTGAAAAGATAATACAGCATATGGCTTCGTTTTTTTTGTAGAACTTGGGTAAGTTGGGTTAGAGTAAGTATTTTTTTAAAATTTCTTTATCGTCGAAAGGATGTTTTATCCCATTGATATCCTGGTATTTTTCGTGACCTTTTCCTGCAATAAGAATCACATCATTATCGCGGGTCATAGCGCAGGCAATACGAATAGCGTCGTGCCTGTCAGTAATATTCTGCACATTGCGGGCGAACTCTTTTTCAACACCTGCCAGCATTTCCGTAATAATCTGTTCAGGAACTTCAGAACGTGGATTATCTGAAG
>CAIWMA010000211.1 GCA_903913645.1 uncultured Bacteroidales bacterium
CTCTTTTTCCGTTAATCTCAAAGTCGGTTCCAAGGTCAATATTTCCACCCAGGTTTTTCTTTTCGAAATATTCACCGCTCACAGCGCCATCCAGTTGCAAATCAGAAGTGTTCCCGGCTGTAATTTTCTTTTTATCCAGTACAGCCAGTAAATGGCTTGAGTTTACTCCAATAAGGGTTATGGCACCACTGGTACCATTTTTATAATTGCATGCAGCTGCAGCGATAATCAGCGGAAAGGCTTCTTTAACGCCTTTTACGCCTTGCACTGCCCTGAGATTCCGTACATCCAGCCTGCCTAACTGGTTAACATCATTCGTTTTGCTGTCAACAACCCAAATGTCAGCTTTTACATCTGTTGCCAAAGCACCCATAAGGCCCGAGAGGAAGAGGAACGTACCAAACTGCTGGCCTATTAAAAAAGTGCTTATCAGAATACCAACGATAACCCCAATGCTCTTCGCCTTATCGAACCGAATAAATTTCCATGCAATTTTTAACATTGTTTTATTTTTTAGAATTACCGAAAATATCAATTACACATTCAATCCTGGCGTTCAGCAATAATCTATCAGGCTGGTCGAGATACATTTTAATAGTCCTTACCCGGCGATCTTCTTTTTCGCCCGACTGGTCGGTAAACAAGGATTTCTTTTTCAGGAAGGAAGAGGTAAAATAGACAGTTCCGGTTGACAAAGTATCAATAGAGCCTACGTTCCGGATCCATCCTTTTTGCCCTACAGTGATTTTTCCGGCATACATCTCGTCAATCTCGCTCACGGCAATTGTTTTCCCTTCTGGACTGATCTGAGCTAAGGATTCCTGGGTATCAACAGAACCGCCTGCTAAAACAGTTAACTCCAATATTCTGCCATTTACGGGTGATAAAATTATTTTCTGATTCCGTTCCAACTGAGCCAGGTGTAATGCGGCTTTTGTTTCATTCAGCCGGCTCTTTGAAACATCAGCAGCAGCCTGCAACCTATTGAGATTAGATTGAAAAGACTTTAAACTGGTATTCGCGTCATCTACTGCCTGCTGTGTTTCAGCCCCTTTTGCCAGTAATCTCTGCATTCGCTGGAGTTCGGAAGCTGCATTTTCATATTTAGCCTCAAATTCACCTACGCTGGCTTCATCTGCTATTATCTGGGCCGCCTGGGTAGCCACTTCGCTGCTCAATTGCTTAACTTTTGCATCTTCCAGCTGGTGATCCAGTTCTATTACCGGTGTTCCGACACTTACTGAATCATTTTCGCTTTTCAATATCTTCTTCACAATACCGTTTACAGGCGATGATAATTGTACAATGTCCTTCTCCGGGACAATCATACCAACACCAACCACCCTGTCGTTTGCTATTTCGAGTTTGGCTTTTTCACCAGCAGCTTCCTTTTTTTTATCAGCTTTGTTGCACGAAATAAAAAATAATAAAAGTATTAAAGCATAGAACCCTTTTTTCATGATAGGAATTTTTATTTATGAGTAATTACCTCTGCCGCTGGTTTATCAACTATAGCGCCATCAAGCACATATACTATTCTATCGGCAAAGGGTTCGAGTCGTGAATCGTGTGTTACAACTACAACTGCCTTGCCTTGTTTGGCCAGTTGTTTTAATTCCTCCATCACAATGCCAACACTTGCAATATCGAGCGAAGCAGTTGGCTCATCACACAACATTATTTGGGGGTTAATTACCAGCGCACGGGCAATAGCTACACGTTGCTGCTGTCCGCCACTCAGATCATTCGACAGGTTCTTCATGCGATCGCCCATACCAACTTTTACCAATGCAGCGGTTGCTTTTTCTTTCGCCTCTTTATCTCCGGCACCTTGCAGAACCAAGGGCATCATTACATTTTCAAGAGCAGTAAGAGGAGCTATTAAATTAAATTTCTGAAATACAAAACCAATTTTTTCAAGCCTTATATCAGCAAGTTTATTTTCACTCAGTTCGTTTACTTTTATACCATCTATCCATACTTCTCCGAAACTTGGGTAAATTACACAGCCGAATAGTGAAAGCAGAGTAGTCTTTCCTGAACCTGAAGGTCCTAGTATCAGCATCAGTTCACCAGATTTTAGTTCAACAGAACTAGCCTGCAGGGCAGTAATTACGGTATCACCAGCCTTGTATTCCTTGCCGGCATTTACTACCCTGGCAACAATCCTGTCATCGCTGTTCATCAATATAATTGTCTTTCAAATATGGATTTTGAGATATTTACAAAGGTGCCTTGTTTCATTCCGTTAAGAGTTACACAACTATTCAAATGATTTACATAATTCACACATTATTAAAATGTTGAATTTCAATAACTAATAATCAATGGAGATTATTGAGATTGCTGCCGGGCAAAATAAACGTAGGGTTTGCTTATTGCCTGCAAGGATATTAAAACACTTTATTACAGAGTCGCTCTGTTGGGTGGTACCCAGGTATTAACTAAACTAATGATTCAAGGAGCTAATTGTAATACGGCGTTGTTCCTGCACCATTATTAAAATATGATCCACACGAAAGGAAGGCAATTATTCAATTATAAGTTTTCCGGTTTTAATCCTTACGCCATTTTTTGAAAAACGGTAGATATAGAATCCGGATTTAAAGTTTTCGATATTTACTGATGATGAATTTGAATCTATTTTTTTTGCTAAAAGTACTTGTCCTTCCATGTTTGCTATTTCCAGCACAAAAAGAAATTCAAGATTTTTAACAGTAATATAAATCCTGTTTTTTGCTGGGTTTGGATATATTTCTATTTTATCCTCAACTCTATTGTCCTTTACTGATGTAATTACAAGTGGTACGCCCCAACTATCGGAACCTTTTTTATAATAGACAAACTTATTCGTAAGGCCTCCACCGGAAAATACATTATCGCATTCATAATACGGACCGCCGAGTCCTTTCAGATATATATCTGCTGGGAAACACCCATCAGCGCAGCAATTTGACCAGCACGATTCACTATTCAGATGAAACCTATCATAAACTGAAGGTATTGTTTTAGATATAAAGTTGTTAGATTTCATGCTAAGCACATAAGCCCAATTATCTGAAAAAATAACCTCTCCCGGTAATTTTTCAAATAGAGGCCAGGGTTTAATAATGGATTGTATTGTGTCGTGCACATAGGTGTACGTAATATTAGCAATTGCGGTTTGCTTCTGACTTTGTGTTCTTTCGATTGTATAAACAATAGAATCAGCATTTTCTTTTCGCGAAAGGTATTTATAAATAGTTTGCCGTAAATCGCATACAACATAGGCAGGATCATACCATTCGCTGTTTTCGTAACTTACATGTATTTCATCGCCAACCTGAAAATCATTTACAGCATACCACTCCAGGTTCTGTATTCCGAGTTTCGGGGCCGAAAGTCCCGCCAGGGTATATTCCTGCAACTGATCCTGGTAATTATAATACTCGTTAAAATCAGGAAACATACTAAAATTGAGGGTCTTAACAAGTCCATAGTTTTTGCTTATGATTATGGACATCGCATTCAGCATATGACTAAGCGGGTTCATTTTTTTGTCAAACACCTTAAATCCAATTGTTTTTGTCGAATCAACCAGGCCAAGGAAACTGAGCGTATCATGGTTTATAACTGTAGCAACAACAGTTGAGGAATCGGGAAACTGATAAGCGGTCCAACTTTCGTAGAGGATGGCGTTTGTTTTTAATTTAACCGAATCGGATTCTTTATTCAGGAAAACAGAAAGTCCATTACTTTGAATTATGACTTTATTCCCGATCCATGAAGCACCGTAAGGAGTGACACAATCATTGGATTTCTCCTGAATATTCGAAACAGGATGAAAGACCGAATCCGTCTTAAATTCAACCGAATCAATCCTCACGCTTTTTACGCTCCCATACAGATCAATGAAATAGCTGATCCGACCTGACAGTATTGGCTGATAGTGTTGAGCCATTACCCATGAAGAATGGAATATAATAATAAGGAATAATAGTTTAGATTTTTTCATCTTGAATAATTTAATATAACTCTGTGGCTTAGTTCGACTGGCTCACAGCATCGCTTTGCGTCTTATTTGGGTAACTCAGCGGAAAAAAGTTTAACCGCGTACCTCATCTATTCGGTAACTGTATTCCTATTTTACTATTAACTTCCTGACTACAGAATCAATATTTAACAGGTAAAGTCCTTTATCCAAAGCAGATAGCGATATAACATAAGACTTCTGATTGGGTTTATATTGAGCCAATATATGGCCGTATAAATCAAGTAATTTTATTGATTCTATAGTTTTATCTTTCTCAACTTTTATAGAACCAAAGGCCGGATTAGGATATATTTTTACTTCATTTTGAATTGGTACATCATCTAAATTTTCGTAGAGAGCTATTATACAATCATCATACCCTGCATCGTTTTTATATAAAAGCTCACTGTCAGATGTAAGGCAAAGCAAAGTTCCATGATAATAATTTGTATACAAGAAACCTTGTTTTGAACCAATACCTTCAATCCAATCAAGCGAATTATTTCCATTGGTCAGCGTGATTGTCAACCGTTTTTGACCCATATAAACAATACTATCTATATTATTTAATATCTGATTAGCTATAGGAATTGATATATCAACCATCTTTTCCATGAACTCTTTTTCAGATCCCCAATCATCAGATGTGATATCCTTATATAAACTTTCACCATTAAA
>CAIWMA010000212.1 GCA_903913645.1 uncultured Bacteroidales bacterium
TGATTTTCCAGTATTGGATATACAACTTCACGAACTATTGGATTCATATGAACAGGGAACAAAATTTCCAGTTCAGGATATTTGAGTGCAAGACGCAGAATAGCTTTGCAGGCACCTTCCATAGGCAAACCCCAATTTTCGCGGCGGTGCATGGTAACAAGTACTATTTTCTTACCCTTATTAACTATTGTATCCAGAATGGGGACAGCAAACTTGTAATTTTCACGAACAGTGTATTCCAGCGCATCCACAACCGTGTTTCCGGTTACAAAAATGGTTGAAGGATCGACATTCTCTTTAAGCAGAGATTGTTTGGCTGTTTCTGTAGGTGCGAAATGCAAATCAGTTATAACGCCGGTTATCCTGCGGTTAATCTCCTCAGGAAATGGATTTGCTTTATCATTGGTTCGCAATCCAGCTTCAATATGTCCAACCGGAATCTGGTGATAAAATGCCGCCAGGCTACCAATGCACGTGGTTGACGTATCACCCTGCACCAAAACCATATCAGGTTTCTCTTTGGTGAAAATTTCATCCAGGCCAGTAATTATCTTGGCTGTGAGACTGGATAAAGTCTGTTTCGGCGCCATAATGTCAAGATCGTATTTCGATTTTATTTCAAAAACGTCGAGCACCTGGTCCAGCATTTGACGATGCTGAGCAGTTGCTATTGTTAAGACTTCAAATTGTTCGGGAAATTTTGATAATTCGAGGATGATCGGTGCCATTTTAATCGTATCAGGCCTTGTACCAAATACTACAGCTATCTTCTTTTTATTCATTATAAAATATTAAAATAAAGGAGTGCAAAATTAAACCAATTTAGCTATTCTATTCCAGGAATCTGGTCGTGTAATGTTAAATTTGATTAAATTAATAAAGATTTGCAAAATTTTGTATCCTGAAAAAACTTTCAGATTAAATCTGAAACAAAAGTTTGAACTCATCAGTACAGAATGCGCCTCAGTTAGTGCCTGTTTAGCTAAAGTAAAAAGAGCAAGAACACAAAAACGCAGAAATGAACCGGCAAAAAAGGAATAATCCGTGTTAATTCAGGATGATATTTTGAATTAAGCCACTTCCTCCAGAATCTTCTCTTCTATTTCACCCTCATTTCTCAGGTTATCGATAATAAACAATTGACGTTCCGGTGTATTACTGCCCATATAAAACGAAAGAATAGCGTCAATCTCCGAAAGATGTTTCAGAATTACCGGATCGAGACGCATTGAAACTCCGATAAAATGCCTGAATTCATCCGGCGATATTTCACCTAATCCTTTAAAACGAGTAATTTCGGGACTTGGGCCAAGTTCTGCCAAAGCTTCCTGCCGTTCTTGCTCGGAATAGCAATAATTGGTTTTTTTCTTATTCCTGACCCTGAACAATGGTGTTTGAAGAATATAAACATGACCAGACTTGACAAGATCGGGAAAAAACTGAAGGAAGAAAGTAAGCAGTAACAGGCGGATATGCATACCATCCACATCGGCATCGGTGGCGATTACAATATTGTTGTACCTAAGGTTTTCAATATCGTCCTCAATATTTAATGCGGATTGCAGGAGGTTAAATTCCTCGTTTTCGTAAACTACTTTTTTAGATTTCCCATAGCAATTCAACGGCTTGCCTTTAAGGCTGAAAACTGCCTGGGTATTCACATCGCGCGATTTGGTAATGGAACCACTGGCGGAATCACCTTCGGTGATAAACAATGTGGTTTCAAGGCGACGTTCGTCATTGCTATTATAATGCAATCGACAATCGCGAAGCTTTTTATTGTGAAGGCTGACTTTCTTCACACTTTCCTTGGCAAGCTTTTTGATATTTGCCATCTCCTTGCGCTCTTTCTCAGACTGAAGGATCTTGCGGTAAAGCGCTTCGGCAGTATCCGAATTCATGTGTAAGAAGTTATCCAGCTTCTTTTTGAGAATATCGGTAATGAATTTATTTATGGTAACACCTCCCGGTTCGATATGCTGAGAACCAAGTTTAGTTTTAGTTTGTGATTCGAATAATGGCTCACTTACTTTGATACTTACCGCAGCAACAATGGAAGATCGAATGTCGCTGTATTCGAAATCTTTATTGAAAAATTCGCGGATAGTTTTCACCAGAGCATCACGGAAAGCTGCCAGGTGAGTACCGCCCTGGGTGGTATGCTGCCCATTAACAAAGGAATAATATTCTTCACCATATTGCTTGGCACTGTGGGTGAAAGCACATTCAAAATCTTCATCTTTGATATGAATGATCGGGTAATTAACCGGGCTTCCGTTATTTGTCTTTTCAAGCATATCGAGCAAACCATTTTTTGCAAGGAAACGCTGTCCGTTAAAAATGATGGTCAGTCCATTGTTGAGGAAACAATAATTCCACAACATCTGCTCTATATATTCCTTGAGAAAATGATAATTTCCGAACAACTGGGCATCGGGAACAAAAGTGATCAGTGTTCCATTCCTGAGATCTGTTAGCTGGTCACCTGATTCGCTGATTAATTCACCTTGCCTGAATTCAACAATATTGGTGTGCCCTTCGCGAATAGCCTGGGCTGTAAAGAAACTGGAAAGAGCGTTTACAGCTTTGGTACCAACACCGTTTAGCCCGACCGCTTTCTTAAATACTTTGGAATCGTATTTTGCACCGGTATTAATTTGCGAAACGCATTCAACCAATTTCCCCAGCGGAATGCCCCGGCCATAATCGCGGATGGTGACCAGGTGTTCTTTGATGGTGACTTCAACATTGCGGCCATGGCCCATGGTGAACTCATCGATACAGTTATCAATTACTTCTTTAATGAGCACATAAATACCATCATCGTGCGATGATCCATCGCCTAATTTACCGATATACATACCGGGACGGAGCCTGATATGTTCCTTCCAGTCGAGCGACCGGATGCTTTCCTCGTTGTAATTCCCAGTAGTGTCCATATTGAGTGGCAAATATAAATTAATCCCTAAAAGGAATGTATGCTTTTAACCAGAAGTTATTAATGAGTTTTGCACAGGTAAGGTGATGTTGGATGTAGGATGTGGAATGTAAGATGTGGCATGCAGGATGTGGAATTGTCAAATTTCAGATAGCGAAAAACGATTTCAAATGCAAAAGCACCGACTTTTCAGAAAAATAAGGTACTGAATTGAAAGCAGGAACCAGGAAACTAACTGATTTTATTTTTTGAAAACCCAGATTCCCGGGAATGTCTCCTTCAATTCATTTTTCAATCTGGAGGCTTTTTCAGAATCTTCAGATGAACTAATAACAATACGGTAGAGCGGTTCCTGGTACAGAATAAATGCAGATGGATATCCTTTTAACCTCACTTTTTTCATTTCGGAATTTGCGGACTCAAATTCTTTAAAACTACCTACTATCAAATAGAATTGCGGGGTTGCACCAAAACCTTTTTTCTCCTTTATTTTCGGTTCCGCAACAGCAGTGTTTTGTTTTACCTGGGATTCAGTTTTTGTACTCTTTTTCTCTGGTTCCTGCCTTTTGGTAACGACTTCCGGTTTTGGAGTTACTTTTTGCGTTGGAGGAGTTTCTGGTTTCACACTCTTATTCTCAGCCTCCTGTGTTTTGGCTGCAATCTCCCGTTTTGTGACCGATTTTTGTTGAATTGATTGAGTTTCGGAAGAACTAACGCTGGTATTTGTGCTAACAGCATCACCAAGCCAGAGTACCGCATAACCTGATTTAATTCCTACTCCAATTGATTTCCATTGATATCCGCTCCATTTGGCACGACTCAGAATCATATCCGCTGAGGCTTCAACCTGGTTCCATAAAGCTGCTGCTTCGGCGGGAGTGGCATTATCTTCGCCCCAATAAATCAGTTCATAGCCATCACCTGGGTAACCAGTAATTTCCCGTGGCTTTGATTTCATGCACTGAATTCCAAAAACGTCCTTGGTATTGCAGCATGAAGTCCATTTGCCGTTTCCGCTCCAGCTATGAAGGCTGCACCCCTTTTCCTGTGGCTTCCATTTAATCAGATCAGCAATATGAGTCTGGGCAACAGTGCATAAGTCAGATGACAAAGGAATCGATGAAAGTTTGTTTAGCCTGCGCATATCGTTGATCATATTAAACAGGATGGTTTCATCACGCGAGATCCCTGTAGTTGCCGAGTCATTGCCGCTAACATCATTTCTTGTTGTGTAGCCTGCAATGGCAGAAAAGGTCAGAAATAACAGCAGAACAAAAAAGTGCAATTCTTTACGTTGAAGCATTTGATTTAAAATGGATGTTAAAATGGAAAGGCTAAATTACTAATATTAAAGCAACCTATACAGCTATTTTCTTTGAAGTGAAATTATTCAAATAGAAATCCGGGCTTACTTGTTCACCATGGGTAAATCTTCAAGTTTGTGATTTCTTTCCAGTTGATTCATAACCCAGCTCTACTGTTTCAATACAGAATTTCAGAACAAAAGTATAAAAGTTATCGCCAAAATCCGTTGTGATTTACTAAGTTTGTATCAAATCTGCTCTGAATGAACCTGCGACCGGCTTATTTTCTTTCTCAATATTTGTATTTCACACAATTCAGCATGCATAAGGCAATGATGCATCATAAGCTAAACTGCATTTCACCGGAAATAAGAGGACGATGGCTTGATATCGGAGCCGGAGATCAACCGTACAAAAAATATTTTGCAAAAGCTGACGAATACCTAACCACAAATACCAAAAGGCATTACAAAATCAAGGAAATAGAAGATATTGAAAAACAAACCACTTACTGGATTGAAGATGGGAAAACACTGCCACTGCCAGATAAATCCCTGGATGGAGTTGCCTGCTTTCAGGTTTTATCAGTAATTGACAAGCCACAGGAATTTTTCAATGAAATTTCCCGTGTTTTGAAACCCGGTGGAATGTTGCTTCTCACTACTGATTTTCTTTACCCTGTATGGAGCAGCGAGGACCGTTACCGCCATACTGCATTCAACCTGAGGCATTTATCGGAAGCAAGCGGATTTGATGTACAGGCGATTGAAAGCTTTGGCGGATTTGGCTCAGCTGTTTACAAATTGTATATGCGCTTTATGCGTTCGTTTCCTGAACTTTGGAAAAATAAAAAAACATCTGCAAAAGCCTTTTCTTTAATCCCTTATTTAATTCTGCTGATATTTCTTCCGATTGCAAGCTTACTAGGAACATTGATTTTCGAAATCGAAAAGAACAATTCGCGAACCACTGATTTCACATTTAACCTGTTGCTGAAAGCGAAAAAGCGATCCATCTGAAAGATTACTTGAAAGTCTGAAAATAGGCTCTGACATTATGTACAGGCCCAATACTGTGGAATGGGATTTCGGGCAACCTTTCTGCTGACCTTATGAAATGCTGCATATACGATTCCAGCTCAACCATTCCTTTAAAATTAATCAGCTCAATATCATCCTCGGGAGTATGATACTGAGGATGGAGTCCGGTGGTAAAATAAATCACCGGGATACCTTTTTTTAGAAAAGGAGAATGGTCTGAAAATGCCGGAGCACCCAGTATTTTCTTTATTGAAAAATCAGTATGTTGTATAGTATCAATCATTGGGCCCCAAATATCGGAGGAAGCAACTCCAAGTATACTGATTGTGTCGCCTTGGCAGCCTAGACGGCCAACCATATCCATATTGATCATGTACACGATGTTGTTAATATTCACCCACTGACGGCTGCAAAATGCTTTTGAGCCAAAAAGACCTTTTTCCTCGGCACTGAAAGCTGCAAAAATATAATTATACTTCAGGTTCCTGTTGTTTACAGCCCAGCGGGCCAGTTCGAGTAAAGCAGCTGTTCCACTGGCATTGTCATCAGCACCATTATGAATGCGGGGTGTTTTGTCATCGCCGGTCCGGCTTTTGGTTATTCCTACATGATCGTAGTGAGCACCAATTACAACTGTTTTGGCAGATTTGTTATCGATCCATCCAATTACATTGGCAGGTTTTGAAACATTGCGGTCGATTTCCACTGATAAAGAGCAGGTACCGGTGCTGATTTCACTTATCTTATTGAATGGCAAACGAGCTATATAAACAACAGGAACATTCAATGATTCAGTGAAAGGTGAGCCGAACAAAACGTCCTCGGTTGCATGTCGGGAACTGTTGTGAAGAATAACTCCAACAGCACCTTGCTGAACCACAGATTTTACTCTGATGATTAAATCATCAAGAAATGAATCGTTATCCTCAATTTTAGTTCCGGAAGCTATATCCAAAATCACAATTTTTCCGGCAATATCACTAATTCCGTACTTTTTATCTCCCTTTTCAATAGAAGCAGAAATTCCATTGCCAATGTTGATTAACGGTGCAGTTATATTGCCTGGTGCTGACAGATCAGTAGCCCCAAACTCTTCCTTATATTTAAAATCTATATCCTCAATCCGCAGTTTTGCCTCTTTATAAATAACAGGATAATTCATCCTGAATTCGCTCATATACGATCCGTCATGATCTCCATTGGGCAACAAACCAATCCGGAGCATTTGTTTCGAAATATAATCTGAAGCCATTTGCTCTCCTATTGTACCGGCTTCACGGCCTTTGAGCGAATCAGAAGAAAGTATATAAATATCGCGATACATCCGGACTTCAGATGCAGAATCAATTGCAGTTTGTTGGGAAAATGCATTTCTGCAAATAAAAAAACTTAAAGATAAGAACAGTAAAGGTTGTATGAATTTCATCATTTTTTGCTTTTTACAAGTTTATTGAGTTTACCTGAAAGTTTTCGCGTAAAAGCCTGCCAGATAAAAGTCTCACGTTTACCATCAACAATTACGGCTCCTTCGGTAATGCAAAAAGTATGCATCCCATCCTTAAATTTGGATGAACGTGCAGGATTCAGAATTGCGTACTCCTTTTCACTGAATTCAGTTGCAGAAAGTTTAAGCACTTCGTTAATACAAATCCGCCTGCCTGACCGGACGGAACAATCCTGTGCCGGGCGTAGAAGTTTTCCTTCGAGAATAAACGGTTTTCCCGCTGGCCGCGACGAACGTATATCGACTTTAACAGGATTATTTGCATGTGAGGTATATGGTCCTTTTAAACTGCTGGAATACCAAATATTCAGTCGTTCGTTTGTTGAAATTTTATCGGTAAAAAACAGCCACCAGAATCCCTCATGGTAAAAAAGTGCTGGATCGACGGCTGCAAGGTTTTCAATGAGAGTTTGTTCAAATAATAATTTCCCATCGGTTGAATCATATTTGTATAAATCAACATTACAACCAACTGAATTTTCAGGAATGCAATACTTGTTGTTTTCATGTTCAAAAAGATAAGGAAATGCCAGGTGGTAGTCTTTTTCGAGGGCTGTTGATTTCTTAATTACCTGGCTGGATTTCCTATCAACCTGTAGCGAAACAATCTTTCCTTTTGCACTTTTATAATCAAATTCCTCGCAAACGATATGAAACTGATCATCTTTTGTAAAACACAAAGGATCTGCATGATAAACTGATTTTTCCACCATGGTATTTATCCATACTGGCTCTGGAATTGCACTAATACCGGGCTGAACCAGTTTTTCAACCGGCAAGGGAATAATCCCCACATTCCATTTTTCAGTCAGGAACAAATCACGGTAGTGAAACCTGAGTTTATTGGTTGCTAATTTCAACAAAAACCAAAGCATTCTAAGATTTCCTGGAAGCTTATAAATAGCAGATTCAGGAGCATTTTTAACTTTAAGAAATTCCGAATGTCCATTTTCAATGTCCCTGCATACCTGCAGCGGCCATTCGGAAGAACTTTTGAGTAGGTTATTGAGGTTGGCCTGCCAGGAATGATTTATAGTTGCGAAATAGGCTTTATGCAAAATAACTCCGCTGTCAATTTTATCTGTAAGCCGCTGGAGAATGGCTGCATTTACAGGATCGCCGAACATTATTTCCCAAAAACCTGTCGGTACTCCACGGTATTTCCTGTCATCGTCATGATGATACGACCAAACGCCGTATTTCGCAGCATCCAGTATATCACCTTTTATAATTCCGAAGCCAAACCGTAGTATAAAATCAAGATTATGTGATTTGATAATATCCACATCCACTTTGTGGAAATATTCAGCGTGTCCTTTCTTTTTTGTCTGGCATAGAATTTCAGGAAGATTCCTGTAAAAATCAGTGATTTCGACGCTTTTTTTTGCTCCGGGTTTCATCCTATACCTGAACCAGATGCGGCACAGGAATTTTGAATATCGGTATTGAATCAGTTTGTTGCCAAGGCTTATCTGTTCATATTGATTGTCATTTACTATCAGCAAATCACATGTATGCCCCCCATCTATCAAATACCTGATTGATTCGAGTTGCCATTGCTGAAATGTATTGCCGTTGCAAAGAATGCCGAAGTTCATGAAGTATAGCTGAATTTATCAATATTTTACGTAATCATAGAGTTCCTTGAGCCTTTGCGCAACAGATTGTTTCCCAAAAATCGCAACTGCATTCTGCCTGATTTTTTGTTTATCAAAATCAGCAAAATGATCCAGCATTAAATTAATCGATTCCAGTAGAGCTGCTTCATCACCGGCAGGAACAAGTCTTCCATTGTCAATGTTTATATATTCGGAAATTCCTCCAACAGCGGAAGCTACAACCGGTATTCCGCAAGAAAAACTCTCGCTTATCACAACCGGCATATTTTCGTAATTACTGAACATAACCATGAAATCAGCACTTTGATATGCTGCAACCACATCTGCTCCTTCCAGTAATCCGGTAAATTGAACTATTGTTTCTGGTAACCCCAGTTCAATAGCCAGTGTTTTCATTTTCTCCAGGTCAATCCCCTCTCCTACCATAACGCATTCGAAGTCATTGCGGAGTTTAGCAAGTTCACATATTGTGCGAAGCAAACCGCTGATGTTTTTTGAACGGTCCTCGAAACATGAAATATGAATAAAACGCTTTTTATTGCTTGCAGATTTATCCAGAACAGGAGTATAAGCATCGGTATCAACTACATTGGGCAATACCATGTAGTTTTTATTTAGCAAACCATGACTTTTCATGGCATTGGCCAGGTTTACAGAAACTGTGCTTACTGCTGCAGCATTCCTGACCACAAATTTCGTTAAACACTTCCTTAACAACCCTTTATACGTTCCGGTTATTGGCAGGTACCTCGACCAATGCTCTGTAATCACGTATTTTATTCCCTGGAATTTACGCAACCATAAAGCGAATAACCCTAAACGTGTTAAAACATTAACATGGATAATATCAGGCTTGCCCCACGATTTACGAAGAAACCGGAATCCTTTGATAAATGCCAAAACATATAAAAAACCAGAAAAACGCTTTGAAATGAACTGAGGGAAAAAACTTTTTGTTCCATAATAAACTAAAGTCGTTGCAACTCCATTTTCAATTTTATGTTCTATCTCATTTCCGAAAAGCATTTCGGGTGCTGCATGAATATACAAAACCGCAACATCAGCAAATCCGGCTGCTACCTCGGCATGCCGCGTAATAAACAATCCCATCATCGGATCGTAGCGATCAGGATACCAGCGTGCGAGAAAGAGAATTCTAGGCGGGGTTTTCAATCAGCAAGAGTTTAATCAGTTTCAAAAATAGAAATTCCTGCCATAGTAATCAATTTTAAATTAAATCCACAGAATTTTCGTTATCAAAGCAGTTTTAAATAGTTATTATAAGCACATGACAAACAACATATTACAGCTAAACCTATCTATTTTACTGATTTCAGGTACTCGTCAACAAATGTTACAGCATTAAGCAGCCTTTCTTCACCGGTTCCGTTTACTACCCGGTAATTAAACCGATGTTCCTCCAATAAATTGATATACATTCCAAAAAGTTCGGAACGCATTTCAGGATGTTCGCGCAACGGATCATATTGCCAGGGCAAATCAATATCACAGAGCAGGTAAAGGCTGTAAGTGTTTTGCTCCAGTTTAGCTGTTATCCAATCATGGCATTTTTCATATTTAACATTGCACCAGATACTTGTAACACAGAAATCGGTATCACAAAAAAGGAATTCAGTTGTTGCTTCAGCTTGGTTTTCGCTTTCAAATTGTTTTTGGGCAATGTTTAGAATATCATTGTAATCATAGGGCCGGTTAATTTCCTTCAGGTATTTACGGGCATATTCCGGAACCCATTGTGTTTGGTAATGTTCGGCTAAATGTTTTGCTAACCACGATTTCCCTGTAGATTCGGGACCTGTTACTGATATGCGTATCATAAAATCTCGCTTGATTTTATGCGCTTACGCCATTCGATATATCCCATAATAGCCAGAACCAGGAAAACGATATACTGAATGCTTGTAAATGCCAATCCTTTAATAGCAAACAAAGGAATCACCATGATATCTCCTATTATCCACAGCAGCCAGTTTTCAATCTTCTTGATCGCCATCAGCCACATCCCTGCTATAAACAAGGAAGTTGTAAATGAATCTAAAACAGGAACTGTACTTTTGGTAAAATTCGATAGCACATAATAAATAATTCCGAATGCAACTCCAATAAGCAGCGAATAGAAAACCCATTGTTTTACACTCAGTGTGCTTATGGGTACATGATGAGTATCATCCACACGTCTCGACCAGTTGTACCAACCGAAAACACTCATTATAAAGTAAAAAGCGTTGATGGCCATATCGGCATATAAACCTGCAAAAAAACACAGGTAAACATACACCAGTACATTTATAATACCGGTAGGATAAACCCAGATATTTTCTTTCCGGGCAAACCAGACACTCAATATTCCGAAAATAACAGCCCCCGCTTCGAGCCACGACGTATCAAGGATATTGGAATACAGCTCACTCAATATTTCAGGCATAAAGGAATTAAAAAGAACGGCAAATATAGTCAATTGTTCCGGTAGCAAAATAATGAAAACCAACTGATTCATTGAGAATGAAACAATATACCGATAAACTTATTTTGTTATATTTGCCCTTAAATGCAGATTCCAGGTATGCCTACATTAAAAAAACTGATTCATTACCTTCTACTGATTGTTGTTCCGCTTTGCATTGCAGGTTGCCTGACCTGTGAAAAAAAGGAATATGTTTTTCAACTTACTGGAGAAAATTCCGGTAAGCTAACGATTAAATATTTCAATATTTATTCCAGCCTCATTGATTCAACCGGGGAAATTGACTCCGATTATGATGAGTTGGTTTATATGTGGTATAAGGGCGAAAAAGTAGAATTAGATTTTCCACTGGCGAAAAAATTCAAGAAAAGGCTATATGAAGAAAATGGAACTTTATGCGGCGAAGTAACAATGGAATTTGATGATTTAAAGAATGTCAGGCTTTACCGTTTTAAGGACAAAGGACCATATATGTTCAGTTTGACAGGTGTGAATGACGACGGTGAAAATTTCGAGAAAACAAATGGTGATTATGGCGGTGAAAAAATGCCTGTGATTTTTTGGCCTGACGATTCAAAGACATTACGATTTAGCACAAAAATAGCTCCCCCCGACAGCACTTGTGTAAGTATGTTACAGCAATGGAAAGTGAAGAAAAAAACGTTCAAATAATGCAATTGCCGAGTTTCATGTTTAAACCAGGAAACAAGATTTTGCCACATTTCTACTCAGGAAAAAAAGAACTAATCTTCAGAATATAATCTTTCAGCAAACTGTTTCAGCTGCAGTCCATCAAAATTCCCTGAACTCATCAGGAGCAGGTTCGAATTCTCCCATTTTTCTTTACGCAGGTGAAGCTGAAATTGATTGGTTTCAGAAAAAATGACCAGACCCTTCTTCCTAAAAGCATGAATAATATCTTCCGGTGAAAGCATCGGCAGTTTTTTCAATTCCAGGGCATGAGGTGAGAAATACACAATTGCTTCATCCGCTTTTTCCATACTGTCTGCATATTGATCCAGAAAGTCCTTGTTAAGACTGCTAAAAGTATGCAATTCGAAACAAGCTACAAGTCTTCGGTCAGGGAATTGTTCTTTCGCTGCCTGTATAGTTGCTTTTAATTTGGAAGGCGCATGAGCAAAATCGCGGTATGCATTAAAACCCGGCTTTTCGGCAATAAGTTCCAGCCGGTTAGATGCCCCCTTAAAGGTTGAAATTGCCTGGTAGAAATCAGAATTGCTGATATTTAATTGATTACAAACCAGCCTGGCCCCTTCGAGGTTCTTCAGGTTATGTTGTCCGAATATTTTTAAAACGAATTCACCTTCCTGAGTTGAAAGAATTGTTTTTCCTTTTAAAACATGATGGGGAGGAACTCCGTAAGGAAGTTTTTTCATTTTTCCGTCTACCGAATCTACCGCCTCCCGAACTTCAGGATCTTCAGTGCAATAGATCAATGCACCCGAATCCGGAATCATTTTTATGAAAATGCGAAACTGTTCTATATAATTTTCAAAGGTTGGAAATACATTCATATGATCCCACGCAATGCCGCTAACCAATGCAATATCAGGTTTGTACAGGTGAAACTTTGGACGCAGGTCGAGTGCAGAGGTAAGGTATTCGTCACCTTCAAACACCATAACTTTGGCTTCCTCAGTAAGCCTGACCATCACATCAAATCCTTCAAGTTTTGCACCGACCATATAATCGGTATCCACATTGCAAAAATGTAAAACATGAAGAATCATTGCTGTTATCGATGTTTTGCCATGGCTGCCGCCAATTACCACACGCAATTTATCCTTGCTTTGTTCATATAGAAATTCGGGATAGGAATACACTTTCAGCCCAAGTTCCTTAGCCTTTGCCAGTTCAGGGTTATCGCCACGGGCATGCATGCCAAGAATAATGGAATCGATACTTTTATCCAGTTTCTCGGGAAACCAGCCGAATTCATCCGGCAGCAAGCCATAGGAATCAAGCCGTGCACGTGCCGGGTCGAATATTTCATCATCTGATCCGGTAACGTTGTAGCCTTTTAGATGCAAAGCTATAGCAAGGTTATGCATGGCACTCCCTCCTATGGCTATAAAATGAACCCGGTTATTTTCCATAATGCTATGCCTTTTAGGTTATATCCTGCGAAGGTAAAACAGAAAGTTGTACAAGTTTAAAGTATCGGAAGAAAATACTATTTGGTTATTAACAGCAGATGATAAACTGGCTTTATAGCCGATTGATAAATGGCTTCTTCAATAAATTTTAAAACCACTACCTTTGCAGCTTCAACTTTAGTAATAAAAATGAAGCTTTTCCCTTTAATTGCCGACAACTGGAAAATGGATGGTGGTGTAGCTTTTGGCGTTGTGCCCAGGACTCTCTGGTCACGATTTCATAAGCCCGACGAAAACAATATGATTGATATTACGACCCGCTGCCTTCTTGTTGTTCATAACGAAAGGAAGATCCTGATCGATGCAGGTCTTGGGGATAAACGGAATGAAAAGTATTATGCCGTCCGCTACAGGGAGCCGGGAATAAGTATTTTGAAATCACTTGATGAACAAGGATTTACTGCTGATGATATAACCGATATACTGTTCACACATTTACACGATGATCATGTCGGCGCGGCTACCCGCTTTGATAAAAACGGTACTTCTGAATGTGTTTTTCAAAATGCACATTATTGGGTATCCTCGTCACATTGGGATTGGGCCATGTATCCTAACAAGCGAGAAGGTGCCGCTTTTTTTAACGACAATCTTGAACCCTTACAGGAAAGTGGCCGGTTACATCTCCTTGAAGAAGGAATGCAGACTTTCGAACAAATTTCGCTTAAAATATATAACGGTCATACCCGAGGGCAAATAATACCATTTATCGAAACAGCGAATCGTACTATTGTGTATATGGGCGATTTCATCCCGACTCAGACCAATATTCCGATTCCTTATGTACCATCAGTAGATATAGAGCCATTGGTTTCGCTTACAGAAAAGGAAGAATTTCTTAAAGAGGCTGTTGAGAAAAAATACATTCTGTTTTTCGAACATGATGCTGTAAACGAATGTTGTATTGTGAAGAACTCAGTTAAAGGTGTTATTGCCGACCGATCATTTAAACTTCAGGAAATAGAATTATAACATCAACTATGAACCCAACTCAAAATATTGATTTACTGAATAAGCAGTGGGCCGGGCTTTCAGCACTGGAAATACTTACTAAAGCGCTTGAATTATTTGGCAACAAAATCACATTCGCTACCAGCCTTGGTGCCGAAGATCAGGTAATTACATACTTGCTTTCGAAAATTGACAAGTCCGCAAACATCATTACGCTCGATACCGGCAGAGTTTTCCCTGAAACCTACGATTTGCTTCACCGTACTATAAACCGCTATGGAATAGCCATAAAATCATACAGTCCTGATACAACACAGGTTGAAGAAATGGTTAATTCGAAGGGAATAAACCTGTTTTACGAAAGCATAGAAAATCGTAAATTGTGCTGCCATGTCAGGAAAATAGTTCCACTCAGAAGGGCTTTGCAAGGGAAGGATGCATGGATAACCGGTTTGCGTCGCGAGCAATCCGTTACCCGTACCGAGCTGAAAATTGTGGAATGGGATGCATCAAACGGTTTAATAAAAATTAACCCGCTTCTGGAATGGAGTGAAACCCAGGTTTGGGTTTTTATTAAATCCAATGGTATTCCATATAATAAACTTCACGACCAGGGATTTCCAAGTATCGGTTGTCAGCCTTGTACACGGGCAATCGAAATAGGCGAAGACCTCCGTGCCGGCCGCTGGTGGTGGGAAATGCCTGATAGCAAAGAGTGCGGATTACATGGAGGGAAGTAAGGAATGTCAGATGTTTGATGTCGGATTGAGCAAAATAAATGCAGATTGGGAATTAAGGTTTTAGGGTGGAATTAAACTTTTAAACCATTCCCAAATATAAGCAATATGGCTAATTGCAAACTATACAATTTACTGTAAATCTAAGCATTACACTTTGCATTGAATTTGTTTCAGAAAAAAGTATTATTTTTGCATTGCTTTTCGGAGTTAATTTTATGTTTAACCAATATTAATGAAAATGATTGAGAAACGTCAA
>CAIWMA010000213.1 GCA_903913645.1 uncultured Bacteroidales bacterium
CTCAATAATGAGTTTTTCATTGTTGAAAATCCATTTCATATCTTTGCCGTTAAATTATCACATCCTTTATCTTCAGCTAACAACTGTTTGACTAGTATGAGAAAACACATCATCGCATTCATACTTATTGCAATATCTTCATCTGCGTTTACTCAGTCCGATACTTTATCGAAACCAAAAACCAGGAAATACTCCAAAGTCTGGAATTTATCATTCGAACAGGGGGCCATGCTTGGAAATGGCACCGAGGTGGGCGATCAGTTAGCAGAGGCTTCCTATTATAACGGATTGGATTTTCGCCTTGGTTTTCATATCAATGATCACTCAGATATTTATAACCAGGTTTATAGGTTTCCAATAATGGGTATTGGCTGGTATTCTTCTACTTTTGAGCGGGAAGAAATAGGGAAGCCAAACGCAATCTATTATTATTTTGATATGCCGATCCGGTTTGAACGCAGCAGGAAGTTAACCATGTCATATATTGGCGCTTTTGGACTTTCGTACAATTTTAATCCTTACGACGAAGTATCGAATCCGGGTGATGTTTTTATCGGCTCGTACCGTAATTGTTATGTGAATCTGGCGTTACTACTGAATTACAATGTAACGCCTAAGTGGACTGCAAGTCTTTCTGTAGGATTTAAACATTTTTCGAATGGCTCGTTTAAACAGCCAAACTACGGAATCAACCTTGTACCGGTTGCTGTGAGTGTTTCATATAAGCCAACCGCTTACAAGCCTTTTATTGGCGGGAAAAACATTCCCAAATTTATATGGTTTAACCAATACAACATTGCCTTAATTGCAGGAAGTAAGAACTACAGTGAAGGCGATCCAAATTACCTGAAAGCAGCCCTGAGTATTAACTGGCTCAGGGCATTGAGCTATAAATACAAAGCTGGCCTGGGACTTGACATTTTTTATGCAGGTGGTTACAAAGAACGCAATAATTCGAAAGCCACTTTTTCAAATACCATGTCGTATGCCGTGGTTGGCTCATGGGAATGGGCATTGAATAAACACCTGTATGTTCCGGTTGCATTTGCTGTATACCTGAAACACAGTGAAAGCAACGGCGAGCGTGATCCTTTTTACGAACGTGTGGGTATAAGGTACCGCTTTAACAACAATATTTTTGCTGGCTTGACCATTAAAGCGCATAAGGGTGTTGCCGATATATTTGAGTGGACAATTGGATATACGCTGAAACATGATCAGAATAAATATTAATCGTACCACCATAACAGTCTATCTTTTAGTAACTTATTCTGAAAAGATTTAGGGCCAATTCAGATTTTTCCTTATTAAATTGATAATCTGATTAATCTCAGGCTTTCAGCCAAGCCGGCTTTATTGATAGATATAATTGTATAGTCAGGAAAAGTCAGCGGTTTTTATAAACTAAAAGCTCTTTCCCGTTAAGAAAAGAGCTTTTATAGATTATTGAAATAAAAATCTGATTTGCTACCAGCTATTGAAAACAAAACCAAAGTTAATATTCAGGTTTCCAAATGCATCTGCTTTTTTGATCTTAAAGGCGTAATCGTACTTGGCATTTAATTTTATACTTGTACCGGGCGAAATATCGAATATTAAGCCTGCTTCGGGAGTTACCAGGAAATGCCAGTTTTTTTCTTCAACTGTCCAGATTCCCATGTCTGTATTACGGAGGTCATACATGGTACCTACGCCAAGACCAACATACGGTAATACACTGCCTGTGCCAATAGTATAATGTGCATTTACCAGCATGGGGAACAAATTGTCGTAACAGTACTGAATGCCCGAAATGGTTGCATTATCTCTCGTATAACTGGCGTAATCTTTTCTTTCATAGAACGTGCTCCAGGCGAAATTTACTCCTACAGTAACCGAAGGGGCAACTTCCTTCTGATATTCAATTGTGGCACCGCGCCAGCTAACTTTGCCAACATGGTTTTTGAGCCCGCCGCCGGGAATTCCAACCGTGTATTGGATGGATGTAAAACTCTGGGCTGAAACAAACGATGTAATAAATACTCCGGATGCCAGCATTAGTGCGATAAATATTTTCGTTTTCATATACCGGATATTTTTACTTTTTTAAATAAGGTGATTGCGTAAATGCCTGGTCGATTCCTTTGGAGTAACGAGCAGTAAACTCAGTATTACTACCTTCGAGAAGGCCGTTAATAATAAATCCCCATACAGCTCGCATCTTCTCATCAGGACTTAAATTCTTTGGGTCAAGCATAGTAACAATCAAACTGCCGGTTGAATAGCTTGTAGTAACAGGATACGGATAATACCATCCATACCATCCACCATACCACCAATCCCAATATCCGCCACCATAATAATAAGTTGTCGTGAGTTCATAAGCAACAGGTGCGAGTAACAGATCAGGATTTGCATCTTTCTTCACCAATGTCCAGCCATTGTTAGCCATATTGAGTTTCATCTTTTCAAGCAACTGGGTTGCATAGGGATCTTTCACAAAATTAGGATTGCCACCGTTAATCAGATTATCATCAATCTTCATAATTTTATCAGGAATAGCATAAGTATGCTTTAAAGTAAAATCGGTTGACGGATCGTAATTTGTATATACAAGGTCCATCTCATCCACATACTGCGGACCTTCGGGATAGCACTGTGTTAATAAAAACACAATCGCTGTTAAACTTAAAACTTTTAAAATTTTCATATTTGAATCATTTTTACTGGTTAGGGACAATTTTTCCCTTTATTGTCTATTTTAAACTTTTTTCAGGGAACAAAGTTAAACACATTTGGGATTTTCTAATATAAATTAAACAAATAAAACATGGTTTTGCATTAAATTTACAGTTGATGGTATCTTTGGGTAATCCC
>CAIWMA010000214.1 GCA_903913645.1 uncultured Bacteroidales bacterium
AGTAAACGTTGTAGGACAAATTTACATAGATGATTCCAATATTCACGGATCAATAAAAAATAAGATTGCTTTTCCAAATTACCAGTGCAGCGATAATTTGATAAACTCAATCCTATTCATCTATTTACTTATTAAGGTGTTTCTATCAAATTTCTTAAGCATCCACCGTATACCGAACCAGGAAACTGCGATTAGCAATGGCCAGGTTAAAAGCCATATTATTTGTGTAATCATGATTGTATTTTTTATTTTAAAATGAAAAATTACTTTAAGTTTTAAATTTCTCGCCTTGTCGCCCTTCGCCTTGTCGCCCCTCATCAACAGTGTCATCATGTAAAATTAGTAAACGTGTGTCTCACTTTCAAGTTCTTCAATATCTATTTTCTTAGTATCAATCGCACGCCAGGCTATCCAGATATATGCAATTACAAAAGGTACCAGCAACGATACATAGCTCATGGCCGTCAAGGTATATTGACTTGAAGAGCTGTTTTGTATGGTAAGTGAACTCTGCAAATCGAAGGTGGATGGATAGTAAGCGGTATTGTTAAATCCAGCCAACAGGAATAAAGCTAAAACTGTAAGTATGGTGCCGATTCCTGCTCCCCATATTCCTTTGGTACTGCATTTTTCGAAACAGGTCAAAGGACGAATAATCCCGATCAAAACCAAGGCAACACCAAGAACAAACATTACTGCTACTATCGGCATTTGAATCAGGTTATGCAGGTATTTGTAGGGTTGCATAAATACTTCTTTTGTTTCGGGATTAACTGCAAAACCGCTTGATAATAAAGTCCATATCACAAAAGTGATAAAGAAAAAAACGAAAGGAATAGCGTTAATAATAAGTTGTTTCTTAACGCGTTCCATCATTTCAGCATGCTTGATACGATTCATAAAATACAGCAAAGCCAAAACACGCGAAAGGAATAATACAGCGAGTCCCAATGCCAGGTTATGAAGACTTAGCGCGGCTTCGAGTCCATGAGCAGGGCCGGTCCATTCCGAAATTATGGGCATTTTATCGCCTGTTAGCCGGGTTATATTCATAAAGTTAACCGAAAACTGCGAACCAGTGAAAAATGTTGCCACGGCAGTCCCTATAAGTAATGGAGCCAGAATCCCATTAAGGAGCAAAAAGGTTTCGTAGGTTCTTTTGCCCAGGAAATTCCCGGCTTTACTACGGTATTCATAAGATACCGCCTGTATGATAAAGGCAAACAATATCACAATCCAAACCCAATATGCACCGCCAAAACTGGTTGAGTAAAACAAAGGGAAGGACGCAAAAAATGCTCCGCCAAACGTTACAAGCGTGGTAAATGTAAACTCCCATTTACGACCCAGCAGATTGACCAGGATGGTTCGCTCATCATTGGTTTTTCCTATGGTATAGATAAGTGTTTGTCCGCCCTGGACGAACATCAGGAAAACAAGTATGGCTCCGAGCAGCGAAACGATGATCCACCAGTAATGCTGCAATGTGATATATGAAAATGCTTCGAACATGATTCTTTGGTTTTAAGGATTAGTTATTCGCTGATGCGGTATCTGCTGCGGATTTATCTTCGTCAGGTCCTTTTTTGATCTGCTTCGTCATTATTTTGATTTCAGCGATTAGTAAAGCTGTGAAAATGAGGAAGAACATCCAGAAAGTGATTTGAACCGAGGCTGGTTTAAGTTGCGACACGGCTGCAATAGTTGGCAATATATCCTGTATTACCCAGGGTTGACGGCCAACTTCAGCTACCACCCAACCCAGCTCGGAAGCGATATAAGCCAGTGGTATAGTCCATAACATTGTATAAAGAATAAAGCGCTTCTTTGCGATTTTATCTTTCAGAGTAAGGAGCAGTACTACAAGAAACAGCAGTCCGAAATGAACACCCAGTCCGACCATAATCCGGAACGAATAAAACGTAGTCGGCACGCTTGGAATCAGTTCGTGTATATCGCGCCCGGCATAATAACCATAGCCAAAATATTTATAATTTTCCTCAAACCTGATTTTAGCTGCATTTGCAAGCCTATCGTTCCCGGCCTTTTTTGCATTCTTATATTCGGCCAGCGATGTAATGGCAATTTTGCCCAGTTCGCTTTTTTCTTTGTAGGAAAGAATCTGCCTTTCCGGGTTTCCATGCACCAGGTCTTTTATTCCGGGAACATAAGCATTTGGGTCAAGGAAAGCCATGTACGAAAGCATATTCGGAATTTCTATTTCGAACCGGAAATCCTGTTTTTTGTGAGAAGCTTCTTTAGCATCTTCTTTTAAAATACCAATTGCAACCAATGGTGCATTCTGAACTCCGACATACAAATTCTCCATCGATGCAAACTTCATGGGTTGATATTTTGCCATATTCCTGGCTGATCCATCGCCGGTTAAAACAACAAAGGCGGTTGTTACCAGCCCGAATGTCGCTGCCACAATAATGCTCCTTTTTGCAAATAAATGCTCGCGGTTTTTAAGTAAATACCATGCACTAATACCAATTACAAATATTGAAGCCAGAACATATCCGGATGAAATGGTATGCAGGAATTTATTGATAGCTACAGGCGAAAACAGCACTTCCCAGAAATTCACCATCTCGTTACGGGCTGTATCGGGATTAAATCTCATTCCGACCGGGTTCTGCATCCATGCATTAGCAACCAAAATCCATAAAGCCGAAAGGTTTGACCCTATGGCAACAAGCCAGGTCGAAAGCAGGTGAAATTTCTTATTTACCTTATTCCAGCCAAAGAACATTACAGCAATAAACGTACTCTCGAGGAAGAAGGCCATAATACCTTCGATAGCCAATGGCGCTCCGAAAATATCACCTACAAACCACGAATAGTTCGACCAGTTTGTGCCGAATTCAAATTCGAGAATTATTCCGGTTGCTACTCCAATAGCAAAGTTTATTCCGAAAATCGTCATCCAGAATTTTGTGATTCGTTTCCATTCAGGATTCCCTGTACGCACGTATAAGGTTTCCATGAAAGCCACAATAAAGGAAAGCCCCAGGGTAAGCGGTACAAACAACCAGTGATACATGGCAGTGAGTGCGAATTGTGCCCGCGACCAGTCAACCAGCGAAAAGTCAATGTGTTCCATATAGTTTTATTTAGTTAATTGCTCAATAACATAATTGCTTTTATCTTTTTCGGAAGTAAATTTTGAACCCAGGAAGTCGTGAAAGAAAAACAAACGCAAAATGGCAAACAGGATGAAAAGCTTTATGAGTATGATCACCCATAAATTTTTACCCACCGTCATACCACGGAATCCTACGTAATAAAAGTTGAAAATCTTTCTGAAAATCATAATCTTAATAAAGGATCAAATTTCACTATTAAAAGCCTTGCCTTGACTTTTTAGCCCGGTTATATTTGGTCTGTTATCAACTTTTTAATCAACCAGCGAAGTGACCACTTCAAATACCGGAGGATCAGCAATAGCGCGTTTTACGGCACACAGATCGGCAGCACTTATTACCGCATTCCTGTATTTTTCAGGGAAATCAGCAGGCAGCTGTATATCCAGTTTGATTTTTGACGGCAAATGTTTCTGCATATCATAATCAATGGATTGAATGATTTTAATCTTATCCGTTGGAATACTGCGCTGATCGCAGAACGATTTAACGTAAATGCCCGCACAGGTTCCGATGGATGCCAGGAAAAGATCAAAAGGAGCCGGTGCTGAGTTTGTACCTCCTCCTGCTTCAGGCTGATCTGTCTTAATATCATGGCCTTTTAAATGTGCAGTAATTATTTTACCACCATCTAAAGTAATTGTAAGTGTAACCATATAATTTATTTTTATTTTGCTGTTTGACTCTGCTAAAGTCTGACTTTATCAGCCTTAATTAAATCTTCTACAAAGTTATAATTATTTATTTAAGTATGAACGCAGGTTCATTACCTTTGTAACAAATATAACCCTTACAATAATCAATTGGCCGGAGAATTAATATACACCCCTAATATTGACAGGTAAAAGTATTCAACTGAACTTATCTTTGTCACATTCAAAATCGTTGAA
>CAIWMA010000215.1 GCA_903913645.1 uncultured Bacteroidales bacterium
AGCTTTTTCAGTTATTACAAAGAATATGATAGTGTTCTTAAAGTCGACAGTAACATTCGCCAAAGCCTGTCCATCCTTTAAAGGATTATTCTGTAATAAATCCTTCTTAGCTTCAAAAACAAGAGCATCTTTAGCCAAACCACCAAATCCTAAAATTTTAGTTGTCTGTGCGTGTCCGCTAGCAATTCTAATCATTTTGAAATTGTTGGAAGACAGTGCGGCGCTTCCGCTCATCATACCCAAATGTGTTGCACAACTGGTAGTTGCAAAAGCAATAATTGTAACAGCAATAATTAGTTTTAATGTTTTCATTCTTTAATTTTTATTAGTTTTCCTACTCATATGGCTTTTCGGTACCGCCCCGTTTTTGAATGGTTTCTCGGCTCCACTGCTTATTTTATTATTACGGAAAGTAATCGACTTTTATTATTCTGTTTTTATAACTTATTCCAATGTTTCTACCATACTACCTAAGTCTAGGGGAACGAATACTGACTTTATTCAATGTATTTATTTTTTGAGTTTTGAGTGTTGTAATTATTTCAGAGAATCCATCCTGATCGTAGGTGACTCTTCCTGAACCATTTGAAATGAAAATTGAATCCATGCCATAATTTTCAACCATAAAGACTGAATAATATAAATTTGATATTCCGTTTGGTCCAATTGTTCCCGAATATACATCTACAGTGACAGCAGGATATCCTTGATATATACTATTGTCCCTCACAAATACCGTAAAATTATTACCGCATCCGGCAATAAAGCTCCCTAATCCAGTTCCTACTTCATCTCCTTCGATATAATCTGCATTTATGGTCAATTTGGAATTATCCTGATTATAAAACTGCACATGTAAATCAGTAAACTGATAACCGGGAGAATTATCATTTATAATATTACTGGAATACAAAACTAGTGGTGAAACATTGTAAATACCATTTATTGTGGGTGGAGAATAGCCTGAGTAGACAGGCATTCCAAGATTTTGCATTTCATTAAGAATGCTTTGAGGTACGAGATTGTTAATATCCACGGATAATCCGTTTAAACTTAATGCATCTCCATAAGCGGTACCTGCAATATTGGTCGCATAAGCGCAGACATAATAATTTACTCCTGGAGCTAAATTCGTAATTGAACTTGAAAAGATCCCCAAGCCTGTCCCATCTATTGTTTTAGCATCAGATATTGTTGGTGTTGGGGAGTTACTCCAACAGACACCTTTTGCTGTCACAGTGCCATTTCCTTCAGATGTTACATTACCACCACTACTTGCAGTAGAGTATGAAATATTGGTAATAGCAGCTGTTGAAACGGTGGGTAATGTTACTGGAGGATTGGTAGCCTGAGCTAATAATATTTCAACATTTATTAAATCACTTACAATATAATCTACAGTTAATATATCAATTATATCAATTTTAGCTCCCGCCTCCATATTCAATCCTCCGTATAGTTTCCACCAAGGTGTTTGCAGAATGTCAGCGTCCAATCTGCTGTAAATTTTCAAATTGGCATAAGGTCCTGCCATGAAATCAATTAAAGTTGAAAACTCAGGTTTAAGATATGCTGTTGCTGAAGCGTTGACATTTATTTGTGGTGGCTGAAAACTAAAATTCTTATCAAATGTTTTATAGGGAGCCCAACCTTGTCCTTTCTCATAGTTAATCCCATTATCAAAAGAAAGACTCTGAGATATACCTGTAGTTATAGTTGCATTAGCGGAACCATCAATTCCAACAATTATATCTAATTGAGGAGTAAGTACAAATGGAATTATTCCAACTGAAAAAGGAATTGGAGTAAAATATACAGTTGCAAGAGAATACTCTTTTTTCATATTGTATTGTAATCCGGAAATAAGTTGAAGGTCAAGATTCTCGCTTCCATTAACTCCAAATTTTAGCTCGTTTAAACCGCTTAACAGGCCGATGTCAACATGCAAATTAAATCCCCAATTGCAAATTAGCTCCCCAACCAATTTTATTTGATCATTTGTTGTGTTTAAATCGTTGTCGTTATCATATATTATAGTGTTTATATTCAAATCAATAGGTGCATTATCACTGCTTTTTAGATTATCTGACTTAAGCTTTATCCCTTTA
>CAIWMA010000216.1 GCA_903913645.1 uncultured Bacteroidales bacterium
CGGATTTGCAATCAGAAAAATAAAAATGTGAAAGTTGTTTGCCATTCTAAACGTATCCAACAATGAGAATAATAAATAAAATCGAATCCAACTACATTTACTTCCTGACAATGACCGTTATGGATTGGGTTGATATTTTTACCCGGGAAGATTATCGGCAGATCATTATAGATTCGTTAAAATACTGCCAGGAAGAAAAAGAGTTGGAAATCTATGCCTGGTGCCTAATGTCAAATCATTTGCATTTGATTGCAGCAGGGAAAGAGAACGGCCAGTTTACTTTATCTGATATTTTAAGGGATTTCAAGAAGTTTACAAGCAAGGCTATCGTTCAAATGATTAAAGATATTCCGGAAAGCCGCCGAAAGTGGCTACTAGACCGATTTGAATTTGCAGGTCGCTACAATAAGAAAATCGAATTCTATAAGTTCTGGCAGGATGGGAATGAGGCAAAAGAGGTTTATTCGGTTGAATTTCTGCAACAAAAGATTACCTATATCCACAACAATCCTGTAAGAGCAGGCTGGGTGATCGAACCGCAGCATTACAAGTATAGCTCAGCTATTGATTATGCTGGCGATAAAGGATTAATTGAAGTGATTTTTGCGTATTGATTTATTTTACGGTTTCCTTAACAGGATTAAAAATCCTAAACTCTATGGGTGCGGATTAAAAATCCGCACCAGCCCAAATCCGCATCAGCATAAATCCGCACCAGCCTAAATCCGCATCAGCCCAAATCCACACCAGCTCAAATCCGTCCCAGTTTAAATCAGCACCAGCTGCAATCCTCATATGCAGCAGGTAGACTAAGTGGTCAGTTTCAAGGGAAAAAGTAGTAGATTTGAAAACACAATAACCCTATCAAAAAGTTTCTATATTATATTTATTTAAAATAAAACAATAATTATTAGTTGTTTTATTTAAATGTGTATTACCTTTGCATAAAATAAAAATCTTGTTTTATGCAACTCATTAAAAATGAATCAGCGAAATTATTTCTCATAAAAATAGTTTTATGGGGAACCATGGGGTTTTCAACCTTAGCCTTAGTCTTCCATATCCGATGGTTTATACCATTTGTGATAAATCAACAAAACCTGGTTGTTCCAACAGGGCAGGAACCATACACCTGGTTTATTGTTCAGATATGTAATAACATCATTTTCCTGGTGGTTGGTTATTTATTGCTAAGGTTATTCAACAGGTATAAAAAAACCGGTTTCTTCGATCCGGTAAGCCTTAAGGTATTCGATGGCGTTATACTTTCCTGTGTGGCACTTGCTGTTTTGGGTGCGGCACAAATTACAGTAAATGACTTTAACGAAGTGCATTTTGCTCAATGGACTTCAATAATAAGTGTCTCTAATTTGTCATTCCGGACTTTTACGAAGCTGTTGCTAATTAAGTCTCCGCAAATCATTTATTTCCTGGTGGCTATAATTTTATGGGTTGTTAAGCAATTTACAGTTAAGGCTTTACAGGTTAAAAACGAAAACGAAACATTTATATAAGTATGGCTATTATTATAAATTTAGACGTTATGATGGCAAAACGAAAGATGTCGTTGAACGAACTTTCGCAGCAAGTTGGATTAACAACCGTAAATCTTTCGATATTGAAAACAGGAAAAGCAAAAGGTGTCAGGTTCGACACGCTGGAATCAATATGCAGGGTACTTGACTGCCAGCCGGGAGATATTCTGGAGTACAGGGTATAAACGAAGAAACCTGGCAGGATTTCAAAATCTGCCAGGTTTAGTTCGAATTATATGTGGGTTTTTATCCCAGAATCCTGTTCAATCCTCTTTCATTCAGTTTGTTCAGCATTCCCGCCGCATCTTTGAATTTATTGTTAAAAATCATTGAAGCAATAATATACGGTTTAAAGCCGGCTTCCTTATAGGTTTCGATGCGGTAACGGTCAAAAACAGATTCCGCAACTTCGCCTTCCTTGCATGAAACACCTGAAATATCTGCTGGCAGACAGTGCATATACAAAGCTTTGCCATCTTTGGTGAGTTTCATTTTTTCTTCGGTGCATTCCCAGTCTTTGAAACGTGCATTGTTAGCCAGGCATTCCTGTTCAAGGGCTTTAAGTCCATCTTTGTCGTTGTTATGCAATAGCGGAGTGCGGCGCTGCATTACCGAAAATGGTGCCCAGCTTTTAGGATACACAATATCGGCATGGCGGAAAGCTTCGTCCATGCTGTTTACTATACGGAATTTACCGCCCGAAGCATTAGCGTTTTTACCGGCCAGGTCCTCAACATCCGAAATCAGGTTATATCCTTCAGGATAGGCCAGATCCACTTCCATTCCGAAACGGGTCATCAGACCGATAATCGCTTGTGGCACAGAAAGTGGTTTGCCATAACTTGGAGAAAAAGCCCAGGTCATGGCAATTTTTTTGCCTTTCAGATTTTCAAGTCCGCCGTAATAATCAGCCAGATGCATAAGGTCGGCCATAGATTGGGTCGGATGGTCGATATCGCATTGCAGGTTAACAATTCCAGGGCGTTGCGGGAGAACGCCATTCTGAAATCCGTCATCAAGCGCATTTCCAACTTCCTGCATATAGGTATGGCCTTCGCCCAGGTACATATCGTCGCGGATGCCAATAATGTCTGTTAAAAAGCTGATCATATTTGCTGTTTCACGTACAGTTTCTCCGTGGGCGATCTGCGATTTCCCTTCGTCAAGATCCTGAACTTCAAGTCCTAAAAGGTTACATGCTGATGCAAAAGAGAACCGGGTGCGGGTTGAGTTATCCCTGAAATTGGAAACTGCCAGCCCTGAGTCGAACACTTTGGTGGAAATATTGTGGTCACGTAGAAATTTCAGCGCTTCGGCTACAAGCAAAGTTTGTTTGAGTTCGTCTTCGGTTTTTTCCCAGGTAAGCAGGAAATCGTTAGCATGCAGGTCGGATTTCAGCTGTTGTATAGCTTCAAGGATTTGGTTGAATGATTTCATTGGTGGTGTAGTTGGGTTATAAGTTATGAGTTATGAGTTATAAGTTATGAGTTATAAGTTATGAGTTATAAGTTATGAGTTATAAGTTATGAGTTATAAGTTATGAGCTATAAGTTAATAGGGGGACGATTTGTGGTATGTAACCTTACAAATCTATTCTCAACTATTGCCTACTGGCTCAGACACTTTGCGATCCTTGCTTCTCCATGGCGTCATCGCATTAAATTTTTTACCTCAATGACGCAAAGTTGACCGCTAAGGTTGCAGAGGATTATTAATAAATAGTTCTTTAAATCAGAAAAGCATACGCTGCATAAAATGCTGCCGCGGTTTCCAGGTGATCGATAGGAACTTTTTCATTTGGCGCATGAGCAAAAACTTCATTCCCCGGGCCAAAACCTATGATGGGAATTCCGTAATAACCATTAATAGTTACGCCATTGGTTGAAAAAGTCCATTTATCTACAATAGGAGCTTTGCCGAAAAGCTTTTTGTATGCTTCAACACCGGTTGTTACAGCGGTATGCTCAGCAGGAATTTTCCAGGTAGGATAGTATTTCTCCATGCCGTATTTCAGACCGGTGTAAGCAGTTTCTTCGTAATGAAGCACCTCCACAGTGGCATCCATATCTTTGATAATTTCCTGTATTTCGGCAACGGCCGATTCCTTGGTTTCACCCCAGGTAAGCCGGCGATCGAGGTGGAACTGGGCATAATCAGCCACGGCGCAAAGCGAAGGGCTTCCTGATTTAATTTCTGAAATGGTAACTGAGCCTTTTCCGAGGAATTCGTCAGTGCCAAGA
>CAIWMA010000217.1 GCA_903913645.1 uncultured Bacteroidales bacterium
GAAAGATAGGGGAGAACCTGCTTGAAACTAATGTTCTTCATGTGAATGGCTTTAATGTTGGTTTTAGTGTGTAAAATCGTAAGTCAATTATTTGATTTCTTCGTAGTCAATATACTCTCCGTCATCAGGATGCTGGCTTTTGTTTTTATCTTTGTCTACAAATTTAATGGATACTTCGCCTTCTCTTTTTCTATTCATTTCTTCCTGCGACCGCTGATTCTCATTGGTGAATTGTTTTTGAAAATCATTAACATATTTACGCATCATCAATGGCAAAACGTAGCGCACTAGGAAAGAAAAGGCATAGTAAATAATTAAAACAATAAGGATGAGACGGAATACTCCGGTCAATGAGGCTTCTTGAATAATTGGGTTCATCGTATGTTAAAAAGAGAGGCTAAATTACGGTTTTTTCCTGAATTGGAAGCGGCTTTCATCTTCAATATTACTTTGCTTCGAACCAAATCAGAATTATTAAATAAAAACTCCTTGGTATAGGTATAAAAAGAAAAGGAGGTAGGCTTGTGAGCCTCCTCCGGAATGCATTTATGCTATATAAGCTGTTTTCGAAACCAACAGCAATGTCAGAAAAGAATTACTTTCCTTCGTCGGAAGTAGTCAATTTTTTTCTTCCGCGAGCTCTGCGAGCTGCTAAAACTCTGCGTCCGTTAACAGTCGACATTCTTAGTCTGAATCCGTGTTTATTTTTTCTTTTCCTTACTGATGGCTGGAAAGTCCTCTTCATGATTGGTTGTTTTTAGGGGTGCAAAGGTATGAAAAGTAACCTAATATCCAAATGGTTTATAAAAAAAATCCCTGCTTCCTGCAATTTTAACAGAATGCAAGGATTTTCAAATTGATTTAGGCTACTGCACCTGCTTTTAAAGGTGCATCTTTCAACGTGTTAACTAAATAATTCCAGAATTTATCTACTGAAGAAATATGAACTTTTTCGTCGGGTGAATGTGGGTAACGAATGGTCGGACCAAAAGAAATCATATCCCAGTTAGGATAAACGCCACCTAATAAACCGCATTCCAGACCTGCATGTATAGCTTTTATCTCAGGAATACGACCGTATAATTTCTGGTAAACTTCCTGCATGGTGATCAGGATGGCAGATTGCATATTCGGTTTCCAGCCGGGATAGGTTCCGTTAAGTACTACATCGGCACCTGCAAGTTCGAATACATTCTTTATCATTCCGCCAAGGTCTTGCTGGGCAGAATCAACGGAGCTGCGCAGAAGGCATTGAATCAGGATTTTGCCATCGCCTGATTTTACACTTGCCAGGTTGGTTGATGTTTCTACAAGTCCGATCATATCGTCACTCATGCGCATTACGCCGTTTGGACAGGCGTTGATGGCTTTCATCACTTTATCCAGCGAAGCAGCATCTATTAACGACTGAGGTGTTGATGTAGCTGAAATGGCGAATTTTAAATCCGGTTCAGTAGCTGAAAGTTCGCTGCGGTATAGTTTTTCAAAATCTGCCACACATTTTACAAGATCATCAGCTTTTGAAGGAGGAACAGTAACTACAGCAAAGGATTCGCGTGGAATAGCATTACGTAGGCTTCCACCTTCGATTGAAGCTAAGCGTAAACCATGTTCTGCAACTGAATGTTGCAAAAAGCGGTTCATCAGTTTATTGCTGTTGCCGCGTTGCAAAATAATTTCAAGGCCTGAATGACCGCCTTTTAAACCGGTGATTGCGAGTTTGAAAGATGCCAATCCCTGCTGAACCGGTTCTTCTTTGTAACTGAAAGTTGCGTTGGCATTAGTTCCGCCAGCGCAGCCAACATACAATTCGCCTTCATCTTCCGAATCCAGGTTAAGAAGAATGTCACCTTTTAGTAATCCTGCTTTTAAACCGAAAGCACCGGTCATGCCGGTTTCTTCGTCGCAGGTGAATAAAGCTTCTACCGGTCCATGAACCAGGTTAGTAGCTTCAAGCACGGCCATTGCAGCAGCGACGCCCATGCCATTGTCGGCTCCGAGAGTGGTTCCATTGGCTGTAACCCAATCACCGTCTACATAAGCTTCAATAGGATCTTTGGCGAAATCGTGTGCTTTGTCGCTGTTTTTCTGCGGAACCATATCAAGATGGGTCTGCAAAACGATTCCTTTGCGGTTTTCCATTCCTACTGTTGCAGGTTTACGTATAATAATGTTGCCAACTTCGTCCTTGATAGTTTCAAGACCATGGCTTTTGCCAAAATCAAACATAAATTGCTGAATACGATCTTCGTGATGCGAAGGGCGCGGAATTTGTGTCAGGCTGTAAAAATTCTTCCAGACAGCTGTGGGTTCCAGTTTAAAAATTTCTTTATTCATTGATGGTTATAGGTTATGGTTTTGGTTACTTTATTTCAGGTATTAAAGTTTAATTTCTTTGTTGATTTCAGGATTATATTCCTGGATTTTCTTAGGGTCAAAAGTAGTAAAAAAAGCAGGCAAGGAATATATATTGATGCTTTGTATGTTAAATCTTGTGAATTTTTATAAAGCAACATGTACAACCTTCTTTGTCTCAAAAAATGCCTCCTCAAAATAATCTCCCAAGTTAAAAACC
>CAIWMA010000218.1 GCA_903913645.1 uncultured Bacteroidales bacterium
CACCCATTATCACATCATGAACAGCTTGCCTGTTGGCAATAGCCTGCGGAACCGGGTGGGTGTTGCCTGGAAAAGGGGAGCCATCCTCGTGTATAACATTCCAGTCGGGATCGAAGGAGGTCTTTCCTAAAAGCTGGTCTTCCGTTACACCCAGCAATTCGAGGGCTTTGGGATTGCTTACTATAATTTCGGATTGCGGTCCCTGTAGCAGCACTCCCACCTGCATTTCCTGAACCATGTTTTTAAACTTTTCTTCGCTCTCTTTTAATTCAATATCACCTTGCTTGCGTTGGGTAATATCGGTACAGATTCCGGTCATGCGCAGGGGTTGACCTTCATTGCTATAAACGGTATCCCCAAGGGCACTGATCCAATGAATTTTCCCATCACTATGAAGAACACGGTATTCACTGTTAAGTTGTGTTTTTTTCCTGATTGCCTGTTGAACTCTTTCAGAAGCATCTGCCCTATCCTCAGGATGAACAACCTGTGTCCAGGTATCGAATGTAGCTTTATCCTGATCGGCATCAAGGCCAAACAAGGCAAATAGCTCTTTCGACCAGGATAATTGATTGCTTGCCATATCCCAGTCCCAGGTACCTGCGCCGGCTAACTGATGTGCCAGTTCTAATTGAATTTTACTTTGCTTCAGTGCTTCCTCATTTAGCTTGCGTTCGGTTATATCCTCCACCTTCCCGATCATTTGTACCGGGTTTGCATCAGCATCGCGAGTAACCTCAGCAAGAGCATGAATGTACCTGGTACTATTCCCTGATTTCAGTATTCTGTATTCCAGGTCATACGCCCGCCTTCCGGCCAAAGCATCCTGGAAAACAGTAACCACATTTGCACAGTCGTCGGGATGAACAAGGTTTTCAACAAAATATTTAAATACCAACTCTTTCGGCATCAAAGGATCTACATCGAAAATCCGGAACATATTATCGGACCATATAGCGGTATCTGAAGCAACATCATATTCCCAACTTCCTGTATTCCCGATTCGTTCGGCTTCGGCCAGGTAGTGCTCACTTTGTTGCAGATGGATTTCAGCCTTTTTGCGTTCGCTGATATCTTTTACTGTTGCCGAATAACTGATAATATTCCCTATATTATCTTTAATGGCAAACGGACTTATGTGAACCGGGAAGCGCTCCCCGTTTTTGCGCATAAAAGTAAGTTCGAAATTGCCTTTTTCACCCGCCATTGTTTTTTGAAAGGCGTCCCCAATAGTGACATATTCTTCAGGTGGCCAATATGGGTATGGAGCGCTGGTTACAATAAGCTCTTCACGAGTAAAGCCGGTCATCTGGCAAAAAGCCGGGTTTACATCCAGGTGTTTACCATTTGTGTCCAGCACCGAGACACCATCCTCCATGGAAGCGATAAGGCTGTTGGCAAATGCAGTCGAAACCAGTAATTTCTCTTCCGTCTGTTTGCGTTCAGTTATATCGTGTGCTATTACCTGCACGCCGTACACTTTCCCATCCGGTTTTGCTAATCTTGAATAAATTGATAAAAACCAGCGGTCGCCCGAAGTTAACTGTACAAACTCTTCGTATTCTATGCTTTTTTCACTTTGCGCCGATTCCCGTATGCGTGAAACAAAAACGGAAGCAGCCGCCTCGCCAAATATTTCGTGCAGCGATTTTCCTATATAATCATCAGCTTTTCCACCCAGGTTGTGCAGCGCTCTCTGGTTGTAATACAGTATTTTACCATCCAGGCTGTAAACGCCCACTCCTATTTCGGAACTTTCGAGCATTAGGCGATATTTTATCTCACTCTCCTGCAAGGCTTCTTCTGCTTGCTTACGCTCTGTAATATCAACAGCAGCAATAAGAACTTCCTGTTCCGTACCATTAACGATTCCCGAAAGGTGAACGAAAACCGGGTGTGCTTCCCTTGTTAAAAGTGTTATTTCGCAAAACTCATTCTTGCCTGATTTAAAAAGATTGTCCAGAAACCGGTTGAATATCGGTTTCGTATCGTTGGTTACAAAAAAACCAAACCGGCTGTTGAGTAAAAGGGAGCGTTCCTTGGCAAGCATTTGTGCTCCTCTCAGATTCAACCCTATAATATTGCCTTCATCTGAAACAATGAAATAGCCCAAAGGTGCAAAATCGAATAATTCAGCATATTTTTCGGCACTCAACTGTGCTTCCTTTTCCGCCTGTAAAAGTTCTTCGTTCTGCAATTCCAGCTCAATCTGGTGCACTTCCAGTTCGTGAAGCAGCTTCAGTTCATCGCCCTGCATAAGTTGCGAAGACAAAGGAGGTGGCTTATTTTTCAGCAATTCTTCTACTCTTTGGCGAAGTTTGTCTAAAGCCATATTTTGTTTTTTTTGATTTTCCATACAGCAATTTTATTCGTAACAATACTTATGGATCATTTTTCTTACCAACGCCAGGTTTATGGGTTTAGGAATGTAGTCGTTGCAACCAGCTTCTAAAGCTTTTTCCCTGTCGCCGGTCATGCCGAAAGCGGTTTGCGCAATAATCACCACCTTGCCGTTGAAGCGGCGGATTTGCCGGGTTGCCTGGTATCCATCCATTTCGGGCAATTTAATGTCCATCATTACCATGTCAATATCGGGCTGATTGCGGCAAGCTTCAACTGCTTCGTTTCCGTTATTTACTCTTAATATTTCATAGCTAAAGGGTTTACAGGCAATCGAAATCAGCAATTCCGACACTTCATCGTCGTCAACAATTAAAACTTTCAGTTTTTTACCTGCCTTTTCTGCATCAACAGCTTTAATTGTATTTTCAGTGGCGGTTTTTTGATTTGTAGCAGCAATGTATGGAATGGTAAAATAAAATGAGGATCCTTGTCCTTCCCCTTTACTGCCGGCCGCTTCGGCATTGGCATCGCATTCAACCCATATTCTGCCACCCAGCATTTCCACGTACGCTTTCGAAATGGATAATCCCAGTCCCGCACCCTGGAAAGCCCTGCTATCCGAAATATCGGCCTGTATAAATCGTTCAAATATGGCCTGGCGCCGGTCATCGGGAACACCGATTCCGGTGTCCTTAACATAAAACTGCAATTCTAAATCCGTTGCATTCAACGGTTCAATAGCAACAATATCATACCCAATTTTAATCCTGCCTTTTTCGGTGTATTTAATGGCATTACTCAGCAGGCTTGTAAGGATGGCATAAACTTTTGGCCTGTCGGTTACAATGTTTGCCAGGCTGTTGAGCAGCCCTGCATTGTACGAAAACGCAATGCCCTTTTTATCCGTTTCCGGCTTAAAGAAATTGCAGATGAATTCAAGCTGTTCGTTAATATTGGTTTCAGAGAGGGTTAGTTTCACCTGCCCCGATTCTATTCTCGAAATATCAACAATGTTGTTGATGGTATTGAGCATGCGGTCGCTGCTTTTCTTAATGATGCGGATGTAATCCAGTTGCTGCTCACCGGTTAAATCCGGTTTTTTAAGCAGTTCTGCAAAACCAAGTATGCCATTCATAGGAGTGCGTATCTCGTGGCTGATATTGGATAGGAAAGCTGTTTTCAGCCGGTCGCTCTCTTCGGCATGTTCCTTGGCATTTCTTAATTCCTGTTCCGCCAACTTGCGCTCACTAATATCGTGGATAAATGAAACAATCTGTCCATCTCCGGCAGGCTGAAACTGTACACTGACTTCCACCTCTAAAAAGCTCCCGTCCTTGCGGCGGTGACGCGACTCAAAACGAGTTTCACCATGTTCAGCTGTCAGTTTTATGCGGTCGGCAACTTCCTCCCTTGATTCAACGGCTTCGAGATCGCTGATTTGCATGCTTAGTAGTTCCTGCTCACTATAGCCACTCATCCTGCAATAGGTTTCATTAACTTCAAGCAGGTTTCCCTGTATGTCCGAAAGCCAGAATCCATCCATGGCAGTTTGCAGGATCGTCTTGTGGCGAATACTGCCCAATATCATTGTTTCCTCTGCCTGCCTGCGCCCTGTAATATCAATAACAAGTCCTGCTATAGTTAAGGGTTTGCCTTCGGAGCTTCTTTTCACAATTGACCCAATATCGTAGAACCATTTATACTCTCCCAACCGAGTTGCAATCCGGTATTCAACTTCATAGTTTCCCTTCTCCCCGCTGATGTGTGCACGCATGGCATTCATTGCCTTTTCGTAATCATCGGGATGAACCAGGGCCATAAAATCGGTATAATGCCGGAACTTTTCGTGTGGATACCCCAGGATTTCAGCTTTCAGTTTCCCGAAGGTTATATTCCCGCTCGTTATATCCATTTCCCACCAGGCGAAATTTGCCGCCTTCATAGCAAGTTCCAGCCTTTGATTTTCATCCTTCAAAGCCTCTTCTACGTGTTTGCGTACGGTGATATCAACCACGGTAATAAGGCAGTGTTCCTCTTCCGGTATGGCTTTGCCTGTAATAAAAACATTTTGCGGCAATTTATCCTGAACGGCAAGCTCAACTTCGCAGGAAGTTGTGTTTCCTTTAGTAAATACTTCGAGCAGAAAGAGCCTGAAGGCTGGTTTAGTGTCGTCGGAAACAAAAAAGTGAAATACTGAATTTTCTAACTTTGATCGTTCTTTACCCAGCATGGCTGCCCCGCTGAGATTTAGCTTACGAATTTCACCGGATTTGGAAAGAGTAAAGTAACCCGCTGGCGCAAAATCGTACAAGGTAATGGCATCGCGGGCAGCGGAAATGGCTGCAGCGAGTTCTTCATTCTGCATTTCGAGCTCTATCTGGTGCACTTCCAGTTCGTGGATAAGCTTCAGGTCGTTGGCTTCATATAGTTCCAAAGGAGTTTTAACGGGCCGTTGCCTGAGTTTCTCTTCTGCTTTCCGGCGAAGAAGTGTTGATTCCGGGTTTGGTTTATCCTGTTTTCCCATATAGATTTATTAAAATATATTAAAATGAGTATGAATCAACTTTGTCAGCATAGCTATATTGAGAGGTTTTGCGATATACCCATTGCAGCCTGCTGCAACTGCTTTTTCCATGTCACCGGAAAGCCCGAATGCAGTTTGCGCAATAATCACGGTGTCTTTGTTAAATTGGCGGATTTGTTTTGTGGCCTCATAGCCATCCATGACGGGCATTTTGATATCCATCAGTACAAGATCAATATCGGGTGTTTTACGACAAACTTCCACCGCTGCAATCCCTGAATTTACATTTAAAATTTCCTTGCTTATCTTTTTCACTGCCAAATTAACAAGCCTTTGCGATATATCGTCATCTTCCACTACCAGCACTTTGAGCTTTTTGCTTTCTTTAATGTTTACCTCAACCGCATCAACATCCCTGCCGGTGGCATTTGGTTCCTGTTTGGTTTTGTATGGGATGGTGAAATAAAATGTTGAGCCTTCTCCTTCCAGGCTTTCGACCCACATTTTGCCCCCGAGCATTTCAGCGTATGCTTTTGAAATTGATAATCCCAGTCCGGCTCCCTGGAATGCCCTCTTATCGGCAATATCAGCCTGGATAAACCGCTCGAAAATTGCCTTCTGCCTGGCGAATGGGATTCCTATGCCCTTGTCGGTTACATAAAATTTGAGGAATTCACCTTCCAGAACTGACCCGATGCGGATAGTGCCGCTATCACTGAATTTAATGGCATTTTTAACCAGGTTGGTAAGGATAGCATAAATTTTTTCGCGATCAGTTTCAACTATAGCCTTTTCGGCCGGTAATTTATGTGTGATCAGCAGATCGATGCCCTTGGATTTTGCTTCGGGCCCGAAGAAATTATAAACAAATTCGAGCGACTCATTGATATCTGTTTCAGTGAAATTTTTGCTCATCTGCCCGGATTCAATCTTTGAGATATCAACTATATTGTTGATGATATTGAGCATACGATCGCCGCTCTTTTTAATAATTGCAATATAATCCTGTTGTTGTTCGCCTGTAAGCCCGGGCATTTTAAGCAGTTCGGCAAAGCCCAGTATCCCATTCATAGGCGTACGGATTTCGTGGCTCATATTGGCAAGGAAAGCAGATTTGAGGCGATCGCTTTCTTCAGCATGATCCCTGGCTTTGATTAACTCCTGCTCTGCTTTTTTACGGTCGGTAATATCCATAAATATTTCGAGCATGGCTTCTTTGCCTTTATGAATTATCCCTGTATGAATCACTTCAAATGTTTTGCCTCCCAGCACACCGGATGATTCATAAACATCGGTTATCCCTACCTTTATTCCATTCTTTAAAGGGCAATCAGGACATTGTGTTTTATCATCACGGTATAGTTCCCAGCAAGTATTACCAATAACTTCCTCTCCATAATGTTTTTTCAAATTATCACTCTGGAACATCACATTTCCTTTTTCGTCAACGATATCCATTCCAAACGGGATGGTTTGTAACAGGTACCGGCTGAATTCCTCGCTTTCCTTTAATTCTGCTTCGGCCAGCTTGCTGTCGTTAATATCCCTGAAATTTATTACAATGGATTCAACGTTAGGATCAGCAAGTAAATTGGTAAATGTGCTTTCGACCCACCGCCAGTTGTTGTTTTTATCCATGTAACGATACTGAATAATTGTAACATATGAGGGGTCCTGGATAATATTTTCCAGTTCCGTTATAACCCGTTGTAAATCGTCAGGATGTGTAAATTGGGCAGGATTTCCTGCAGGCTCTTCCGAAAGCTGATATCCAAACATTTTTTTTGCTGCCGGGCTAACGAATTTAAAGTCACCTTCCGCATTTATCAATACAATACCATCAGGCGCTTTTTCGATGATGGCCTGGTAATGAAGCCCGATTTTTCTCGCTTCTTCCTCTGCGTGTTTACGCCCGGATATATCGCGTATTGCTCCGTCGATATGTGATGGCCTGCCTTCGGTATCCTTAATTAAGCGGGCATTAATTGAAACGATTTTAGTTTCTCCCGATTTTGTTTTAAGTTCCAGCTCGTAATCCCAGAGTTCGCCATTTTGTAGTATTGCATTCACCAGCAGGCCCCGCTCATCAGGTTTGTTATACAGCACCGATACTTTGCTGCCGATAAGCTCTTCGCGGTTATATTCGCATAAACCGGAAATTGACGGGCTCATTTCAACAACAAATCCTGCCAGGTCAGTCTGGTAAAAAACATCCTGTACATTCTCAAATATGGTACGGTATTTTTGCTCGCTTTCCTTTATTTTCGCCTCTGCCCGCTTGCGTTCGGTAATATCGCGGGTGGTACTTAATATATGTTTTGCGCCATTTATATCAATAATTACAGCAGAAACTAATCCCAGTAAAGGCATCCCGCTTTTAGTTGCAAACCAGCATTCAATATCTTTTGCCTGCCCTGTAGTTTTTAGTCTATCAATTATTGCATTTCGTTCTTCGGGGTTTAGATAAAAATTAAGTTCTGTTGTAGTTTTGCCTATAACTTCACTTTCTTCATATCCCATTATTTTTTTAAACCCGCCATTCACTTCAACTATTTTGCCATCGTCGAGCCTGTTTATAATAATAGAATCGGGGCTGGTGTAAAACGATTTTGAAAATTTCTCCTCGCTTATGCGTAATTCCAACTCTGTTTTTTTCCTGGCTTCAACCTCTGTTCTTAAATCTTCCAGCAGGTTTATAGACAGCAAGTTCTTTTTCTGAAGTTCACGGGTACGTTCTTCTACCAGGGCCGAAAGCCGCTCTTGCTCGTTTCGCTTTTCGAGGTTGGCAGTATTAATTTTAAGCATGGCCCTTATCTGGGCTGTGAGTTCGGTTTCGTCAATGGGTTTCGAAAGAAAGGCTTCGGCACCGCTTTCAAGAGCACGGATCCGGCTCTCTTTGTCGCCTTTAATAGCTGTTACAAATACCACCGGAATGTCGCAAAGTTCTTTATCCGCTTTAAGTTTCCTGCATACTTCAAATCCATCCATGCCTGGCATAATAACGTCGAGCAGTATTACATCCGGTTTTTCGGAAGCGGCTATTTCAAGCCCTTTTACTCCGGATGTTGACATAAGCATCCGGATGTCAGGAAATAAATCCCTGAGCAAGGCTTTTATAATAACCAGGTTATCCTGGTTATCATCTATGGCCAGGATTTTTATTGTTCTATTTTCCATATAAAACCTCATTTATAGTAATGAAAAATGTTTTTTGGTCGATGGGTTTTGCAATATAAGCATCGAATCCGTGTGCCAGTATGACTTCGCGGTCTATGGTCATAGCGCTGGCGGTAAGCGCAACAATCGCGATATGCTGTAAATGAGCATTTTCCCGAATGGCCTTATATGCCTCAATGCCATCCATTTCCGGCAGGGCAATGTCCATTAAAATAAGGTCGGGTTTGTGCATAAAAGCCATTTCCACAGCTTCATGGCCGTTTGTGGCTTCCAGTATGGTATAATTTCCGCCTAATAATGCCTTCACAGTTGTCATATTATCGGGATTGTCTTCTACTACCAATACCAGGGGATTGCCGGCGATAGGCTGTATTTCCCGTTTCGGCTGCAGGGGTTCCGACACCCTGGGTTCAACCATTGCAACTACAGCGCCAAGTAATTCGAGCCGGTTTATATCACCCTTTTGGATTAGCTGATGAATATTATTTCGGGTAAGGAATTTAAGTTCTTCTTTTGTGATATGCTTAGCTGTAAGAATCAGCACCGGGATATGGGCTGTTGGTTCAGCTCCCCGAAGCGTGCCCAGCACTTCGAAACCATCAACTCCAGGCATCATGAGGTCCAGGATCATCGCATCGGGAATAGTATGCGTAATTATACCGAGTGCTTCGGCACCATCGTGCGCAACCAGGATTTTATAGCCGCTTTCTTCCAGTATATCTTTCATCTGTATGATTGCCGGTTCGCTGTCCTCAACCAGTAAAACAGTTTTGTTTTGTGAACCCAAACCTGGTTTTGCATCGGCCTGCCGGCCAGTAAAACGATGTATAGATGTGACTTTTGGTTCGGACACCTGGGCATCTCCGGCTAAAAGGATTGGAAGTACCAGGGTAAATTCCGACCCTTCATCCTGAACGCTTTTTAACAAAATTGTACCTCCAAGCATATTTGCATATTTCTTGGCAATGGCCAGGCCCAGGCCGCTCCCGCCAAATTTCCGCGAAGTACTGCTGTCGGCCTGCCTGAACTCATCGAAGATATGAGGCTGGTTTTTTTCGGAAATTCCAATGCCGGTATCGGATACAGTTATCTCAATTTTATTGTTAACCTGTTGAGCGCTTACTTCAACTTTGCCTTTTTCGGTGAATTTTACCGCATTGCTTACCAGGTTTTGCAGTATATGACGGCATTTAACCATGTCGCTGTTTACGTATAAGGCATCATTACTGAGGTATAAGTCAGGATTGATTTCGGCCTGGATAAGTTCTATGTTTTTCTGTTTTGCCTGCACCTCTATGGTACTAATAATTTCTGAAATCAGGTTGTTGATATCGAACTTCGAAATTTCAATTTCCTCGTGCCCGGCTTCGATGCGTGAAATATCCAGGATGTCATTAATCAGGGCAAGAAGGTTTTTCCCGTTCCGCTCAATAATCTCGAGGTAGCTGCTTTCTTCGGCCGGGATCTGGCTGGCAAGCCTGCGGTGAAGCACTCCCGAAAGGGCAATGACCGAATTAAGCGGCGTGCGCAGTTCGTGGCTCATATTCGATAAAAAATTGGTTTTAAGCTGGTTGGCTTCCGAAAGCTGGTTCTTTTGCATTCCCAGTTCCATATTCTGCTCTGTTAACTCAGCCGATTGTGATGCCAGCTCGGTTTTCTGGGATTCAAGTTCGCGGTTCTGAAATTCAAGTTTTTCTGAAAATAATCTCATTTTGTGGTAGGCAATTATTCCTTCCACCCGGGCATTAAGGGTTACAAATATGCTGTCAATCAGTTGGATCGCTTCTCTGCTATATTGGTTTATGGTGGCAAGCGAAATAATTGCAACCACTTCATTATTGGTAAGTATAGGGATGGTAATAATTTCGTGTGGGATGAACTTGCCGCTCACCGTGTGAAAAACAAAGCGTGTATCATCAGATATATTCTTAATATGCTGAATCCTGGATTGCGACAGCACTGCGCCGAACTCACCTTCGAACCGGTCGGCAGCAAACGATTGGCGGGCATTGTCATCGACCCCAATGGATTCAAAGTGCTCAAATGTTGTTTTATCGTCGCTCAAAAGGTACACTGCCGCAATTTGTGAACCGGTATGAATGGAAAGTGCACTGATTGTTTCCTGGAAAAATTCTTTTACCTCGTATTTATTAAGCATCAGGCTGGCCAGGCTCACAACTTTTTCGTTCAGACTTATGGTGGCCTGAATGCCTTCGGCCAGTGTATTGAAGGAAGAAGATAATTCGCCGATTTCATTTTGTGATTCATAGGCACAGCGGGCATCCATATCGCCGCTGTGAAAATGTTGAGTAGCTTCGGTGAGTTCAGTAAGTGGTTTCCGGATGCTGCGCAACAGAAGGAAATTGATAACAAATGAAAGAATCAGAATAACTGCTATGATGAGAATTAGCTGGAAATGAAGCGTATTGTTTAATTTTATGGAATTTGCATATAGCGTATCTCCTTTTAAACGTGCAAAATCATCAATTTTTTGAAGCGCAGCAAGTACTTTTTCAGCCTGTTTCCCGGCAATGCCATTGTTTTTTGTCCTGCTGGCTGCTTCCTGTATTTTCCCGACTCGTAACAGACGGATGGATTCTTCGCGGACTGAATTATAAATTATAAAGGCTTGCTTTAATGAGTCAACATCTGTGCGTGGCCCCAGGTACGACATATACATCTGGTCAATCTGCTCAAAAGCATTTGCCTTTTGTGTATCGATCTGGTTGAGGATCTGAGCAATGTCCTTCTGATCGGAATCAAGAAAAAGGTCTTTCATATTGAGCCTGATGCCAAGCAAATCTGAATTCATTAAACCTATTGCCCGCCGAACCAGTAAAGGATGATGATACATGGTTTCGGTCTGCTGGTGGATTTTGTCCGATTGCTGATAAGAGATCGCACCCAACACAACTACAAAAAACAGCATGGTGGTAAAGCCAATTTTGAGCTGTGTGCCAATAGAAAGGTTTTTCATTTTCATAGTCTTTGCCTTTTTCTGCTTTAAGATGATATACATTTGTTGCTGATCGCAAATCGCGGACATGGGTGATTTTTATACTTCATCCTTGTCTGCCAACAGGCAACTGTGTTTCATTTTTAAATTTCCAGGTAATCCAAGATTCATCAGGTTTCCGCGCACTCCAAGTACTTTCTGCGTCCTCCTTGCACTCCAACCGACTGTATTCTATCTTTTTCTGAATATAGCCGATTTTGGTATTGATTCTGTGTAGTTTTGATCGAGTAAGATTTGTCTTTCCGTTTCACCAGTTACCAGGTAACCTCCGTTTGCCAGGCAGTTTCCTGTTTTTTCGAGAATGGCCAGCCTGTATTCGTTTTTATAATAAAACAAAAGGTTAGCACACATTATAATGTCGAATTCTCCAAAAATACTTGCAGGCGGGGAGCTGAATTGCCCGCTGAACAGGTCAAACACAGAGAAATCTATACTGTTTTTCAGTTCCTGCTTAACAGTGTATGTATCACCTTTTTTAGTGAACCAATGATTTACACGTTTCAAACTCAGGTTATTTAAAGCATTCTCATTGTAGTGGCCCTTGCTGGCTTTGTTTACCAGCTCTTCGTTCTGATCGGTAGCGAAAATGCGGTAGCTGAACTTTTCAGCCTCCCCGTTTTTAAGTTCCTCCATTAACATTGCCAGGCTGTAAGGTTCCTGTCCGCCGGAACAGGCTGCCGACCATATCCTTATCTCTTTTCTTTTCGAATCTTTCTTTTTCTGTATCATCGAGGGAAGGATAATTTGTTCCATCACCGAAAAAGTGAGAGAGTTGCGAAAGAATTCGGTGTACCCTATCTGAAGCAAATTAAGGAAGAAACCAGCCTCGCCAGTATTCTGCTTCATTATATCAAGGTATTCGTCAGCGTTCGTGCATTGAATTTCCTGCATACGTTTTTGCAGCGTATTTGTCAGAAACCGCTCATCGTACTTCGAAATATCATCGGAATTCAATCCGGTGCCGTTCAGTAATTCCAATAACGAAATCTGATGGTGAGCAGAAGGTATGTCTGGATAAGATCTCATTTGATTTTTACGTGGATACCAGTAACAATTATGGGCAATCAGGCTTTTCTACCAGCCAATTGGTGTACTGTGAATTTTCAGTTTGTGCAAAAAATCAACACGGCACAAGCACATCTAACAATTTTCGATTTCCACACTCCGAATTTTTATTCTAGGCTGCAATCAAGCTTCTATTGTTGCATCTAATCACTAACTCTTCAATCAACAATAAAAGTAAAGTTTTTTATTGATTTCGGGCCTGTACTTACTTTTATAAAGATATGATACTTTATACTATTTTGTCTTCAGGCAAATAAATATACTATTCCGGATTCAACGTTATGCTACAGGGAGCTAGGCTGCATAAGGATTACATAAACAGTTCCGGTTTAAATGAGAACCGTGACAAGTAAAATAATTTACCAGATCTGGAGTTACTGTGAATAGCAAGGTACCGTTTTGTTCGAATCAGTTTATCGGTATTTTATTAAAATAAACCTGTAACAACCAAAATTGATGGATTTTTGATGGATGTCTACATTTTTTTTAACCGCAGGTAATTCCAGGGAAAACGATATTGTTGAGACAATATAGTATTTCAAAAGGTCAGGCAATTCTACTTTATAAGAACAAAAGCCTGCATGATAATTCAGTTTCGTGATGAACCAAAGGGCGTAAAAATTCAAAACACCTATTCTTTTCTCCTAAAAGTAAAAATTACATTTAATATAGGCTATCCTGAGAAAAACACTTTGTTATACCTGAAGGAGTAAGTGCGGCTAGAAAAGCGGCCTTTTCCTGATTTATTTCAATTTCGATGAGAGCCGATTTCTTGCTCCGAAATACTGAAACAAGTTTAATCCTTTGTAGCAGGGACAGGCATTATAAAATCTCAGTAGTTTTTACCACTATTTATATCTTCTGTCATTTCAAAAAAGAACCGGTTTATGCTGAATAAACCGGTTTTCAACACCAAATAATAAGGTTTTCTGTCTAACAATAGTACTTTAATATTTATATTTTATACCATTTTGGTGCCAAATTCAGTACCACAATCTCCTAAAACCCTTGCTATTATTATAATAAAGTGCGCGGTACTGGATTCGAACCAGTGACCCCCGCCCTGTCAAGGCGGTGCTCTAAACCAACTGAGCTAACAGCGCGTATACGACCGCAAAAGTACTATTTTATCCTGTCTTTTTAAAGCTTTTATCGAATTACAGGGAAAATGTTGTATGAAAGACTATATGTGACTTTTTTGCTGCTTTTTATTCGCTTATTCGCAAAAAGCAATTAGTAAAATTATACTTTTGATGAAAATATCCACAAAAATGAAAAACACTCTCATTAGCATTAGTATTGTTGTGCTTTGCATGCTTTTAGCACCGAATGCCAGATCTCAAAATGGCACAAAACAATTTGAATTTGATGATTTTTTTAAGAATTATACCTTATATTTACCAGGTGTTCGCGGTTTCCGGTCAATGAACGACGGCGAAACCTATAGCGTAGCCGAAGGTCGTGGCACGAAACTGGTTGTGCATAGTTACGAAACAGGTGAAACTATTAAAACTCTGCTTGATCTGGCAGCAATCAAAAATGAAAAAATTGTAGCTTTCAGCGATTATAGCTTTAATTCAGACGAGACCAAAATCCTTTTGCTTACGGATAAAGAAGCTATTTACCGCCGTTCATTTACTGCCAGTTATTTTGTTTATGACATTGCTAAGCAAACACTTACAGCTGTATCGGAAAATGGCAAACAACAACTTGCTACCTTCTCACCCGACGGAAGCAAAATCGCTTTTGTCCGAAAAAACAACCTCTTTTATACCGACCTTGTTACCGCCAAAGAAACACAAATTACTACCGACGGAAAGTTCAATTATATCATTAACGGAGTTCCGGACTGGGTTTATGAAGAAGAATTTTCGTTCAACAAAGCATTTGAATGGTCGCCCGACGGGAAATACCTGTCATGGATTCGTTTCGACGAAAGCCTTGTGCCACAGTTCAGTATGACAATGTTCCAGGGGCAGGAACCTGCTTTGGACGAGAATAAACTCTATCCCGGTGTTGAAACATTCAAATATCCAAAAGCCGGTGATGCCAATTCTGTTGTAAGCGTCCATACATATAACGTTGCAACTGCCGAAAAGCAAACCATGGATATCGGGACAGAAACAGATATATATATCCCAAGAATCCGTTTTACACAGGATCCCGGTCAACTCGCAATATTCAGGCTTAACCGGCTCCAGAATAAAATGGAGATTCTGTTGGCTGCACCTTCTACCGGCAAAACCCAGGTTCTGCTAACTGAAACCAATAAATATTATCTCGACGAAAATTACTTTGACGATATACAGTTCCTGGATGACAAAACCCATTTCACTATGATGAGTGAGCGCGATGGATATGCACAGGTCTATTTATATGATATGCAAGGCAAATTGATTTCACAGGTCACAAAAGGCAATTTTGATGTAACCGATTTTAATGGATGTGATGTAAAGAACAAACTGGTTTATTACACTTCAGCTGAGCCAACACCTTATCAACGTGAGATTTATAGCATTAAATGGGATGGCACAGGAAAGAAAAAACTTTCGGTTAATACAGGAACAAATTCTGCAAAATTCAGCGAAGGCTTTAAATACTATACGGTTACATCATCGAATGTTAAAACGCCATCTTCCACCGTGCTGTACAATTCAAAAGGCAAAACTGTAAGAGTACTTGATGAAAGCAAGCTCCTTGTTGAAAAGTTGAAAGATTACAAATTCAATTACAGGGAATTCTTCAATTTCAACACCTCCGAGAATGTGAATCTGAACGGCTGGATGTTAAAACCGCCAGGCTTTGATGCGACAAAAAAATATCCTGTTTTTATGACTCAATACAGCGGTCCTAATTCGCAAAGTGCTCTTGATAGCTGGGATCTCGGTTGGGAGGAATATCTTGCACAGCTTGGCTATATAGTGGTTTGTGTCGATGGTCGTGGTACAGGCGGCCGTGGTGAAGCTTTCCGTAAAATAACCTATTTACAGCTAGGCAAATACGAAACCATGGATCAGATTGAAGTTGCCAAATACCTAGGAACGCTTTCTTATGTAGATGCCGCCCGAATCGGTATATGGGGCTGGAGTTTTGGAGGATATATTTCTTCCTCGTGCATGGTGAAAGGAAATGGCATTTTTAAAACCGGAATTGCGGTTGCCCCTGTTACCAGCTGGAGGTATTACGATAATATTTACACGGAACGTTTTATGCGCACACCACAGGAAAATCCTGAGGGATACGATCAGAATTCACCACTTAACTTTGCTGCCGATTTCAAAGGTAACTTCCTCATTTGCCACGGAACCGGCGACGATAACGTGCACGTTCAGAACACCCTTGAATTTACAGAGCGCCTGGTGCAGGCCAACAAACAATTCGAAATGCAGTTATACACCAACCGCAACCATGGTATCTATGGAGGTAACACCACTTACCACCTGTATACAAGGATGATAAATTATATCCTGGAAAAGCTATAAGTAAAAATGGAAAACTGCCGGGTTTCGATTTGTTGGAACCCGGTATTTACCATTTCGAAAATGGATTCTTGGCAAGCATTGAATTATAATATCGCTTGTCTCCGGTAACTTCTTCACCCAGCCAGAGTGGTATCTCAAACAATTCTTCTTCAGAGCCAAGTTCAATTTCAGCCATTACAAGACCCTCATTTTCTCCATAAAATTCATCTACTTCAAAAGTGAATTTCCCAACCTGAACCAGGTAACGGGTTTTATCGATAATGCCAGGCTCACACAAAGCAAGTAATTCACGGGCTTCACCAACCGGGATTTCCTTTTCCCATTCGTACCGGCTCATACCCGAAAGACTGGAAACGCCTTTAATGGTTAAAAATCCATTGTCGCCATTTACCCGAACCCGCACTATTCTTTCGGGTATTGATGAAAGATATCCCTGTGTGATACGGGTAAATGTAAAAGCAAATTGTTTATAACCATCTTTGACAAGGAACTTTCGTTCGATTTCCTGCGGCATAAGTATTTGTTTTTTATGAATTGATCAGGTTCAGAGAGGAGAGCTTGCCTTATAATCTGCTATCTCAAAAGAGAATAACAAAGATATTCATTTAATTGGCATATCAAAAGTTTGTTCTTTCTTAAAAAGCTTACTCTATAAAAAGAGAAAAGCCGGCAATACTACCGGCTTTTCAATAAATTTAATACACTCCGATTATCTGGCGTATTTGAAATCTTTTCCCAGGTAACGTGCGCTGCTGCCTAATATCTCTTCGATACGGAGCAATTGATTGTATTTGGCTATACGATCAGTGCGGCTTGCCGAACCGGTCTTAATAAGGCCAGTATTGAGTGCTACGGCAAGGTCTGCGATGGTAGTATCTTCAGTTTCACCCGAACGATGACTCATAACAGCTGTATACGAATTACGGTATGCAAGGTTAACCGCGTCGATAGTTTCTGTTAAAGTTCCGATCTGGTTAACTTTTACAAGGATTGAATTGGCAACGCCTTTATCAATACCCATTTGAAGGCGTTTGGTATTGGTTACAAACAAATCATCGCCAACAAGCTGAACGGTCTTTCCCATTGTGTCTGTCATCAGTTTCCATCCGTCCCAGTCATCTTCAGCCATACCGTCTTCGATGGAAATAATAGGATATTTATCTGTCCATGATTTCCAGTAGTCCACCATTTGTGAGGAAGTCAATTTTTCGCCGGTCGATTTTTTCAGGTGATAAACTTTCTCTTCTTCGATGAAATACTCGCTCGATGCAGGATCAAGAGCAATAAATACATCTTTGCCTGGTTTGTAACCAGCTTTTTCGATAGCCTGAAGAATAACGGTGATAGCTTCCTCGTTAGATTTGAGGTTTGGAGCAAATCCGCCTTCGTCGCCAACGTTGGTTGAATAACCGCCTTTTTTCAATACTGCACTCAAACTATGGAAAACTTCAGCACCCATTCGCAATCCTTCGCTGAATGAAGTTGCACCAACAGGCATGATCATAAATTCCTGGAAATCAATGCTGTTATCAGCATGGGATCCTCCGTTGATGATATTCATCATTGGGATTGGAAGTGTATTTGCATTAACACCACCAACATAGCGGAATAAATAACTGCTTGATTCCTGAGCAGCAGCATTAGCAACTGCCAACGAAACACCAAGAATAGCATTTGCTCCCAGGTTTGATTTGTTAGCCGTACCGTCAAGCTCTATCATTTTAGCGTCGATCTCATTCTGCTCGGTTACGAAGTAGCCTTTCAATTCTTCTGCGAGCACTTTGTTTACATTTTGAACTGCTTTCAAAACGCCTTTGCCATTGTATATAGCTTTGTCGCCATCGCGAAGTTCGCATGCTTCATGAATTCCGGTAGAAGCTCCTGATGGAACAGCTGCGCGGCCCATAATGCCGTTTGAAGTAAATACATCTACCTCAATGGTAGGATTGCCACGCGAATCAAGGATCTGGCGGGCTGTAATGTTAGCTATTTGACTCATATCTTGTTATTTAAGGTTTTAGGGGTTAGGGATTAGGGGTTTGATATAGTGATAATAATTTAAGTGCGATAAATTTTGAATTGACATATTATCGCATTAGCACATTATCAAATTAACACATTATCATATTAGAATGTTCAGGAAAAGATAAAAGGATAAAGCAAAGAAACCTTTACTTTATCCTTCTAATTAATTCATTGTATGAACTTTAATTATTTTTCTTCAGCTTCGCTTTCTTTTGCTTCTTCAACAACCGGCGTTTCAATAACTTCTTCTGCTTCTACAACCTCAACAGCTTCTGCTACAACTTTAGCGGCTTTGGCTTTAGGTGCTTTTTCAGCTATAGGAGCTTCAACAGCAGCATCAGTTGCTTTTTTTGCAGCAGGTTTGCGGCGGCGAACAGATTTCTTAGCAGATGTATCTTTTACATTTAACAGGTTTTCATTGTAGTCAACCAGTTCGATGATACACATATCAGCATTGTCACCAAGACGGAAGCCTGTTTTGAGTATGCGAACATATCCACCCGGACGGTCAGCAACTTTAACCGAAATATCGCGGAAGAGCTCTGTTACGGCTTCTTTATCCTGCAGGTAGCTGAATACTACACGGCGTGAGTGTGTTGAATCTGTTTTAGCGCGTGTGATCAATGGCTCTACATATCCGCGAAGTGCCTTTGCTTTTGCAATGGTGGTACTGATACGTTTATGCATGATCAGCGAGCTTGCCATATTGGAAAGCATTGCTGCGCGATGAGTACTGGTACGTCCCAGGTGATTTATTGATTTCTGATGTCTCATTTCGCTTATTCCTTATCTAATTTGTACTTCGCAACATTCATTCCGAATTCGAGGCCTTTGGTTTTAACCAGGTCTTCCAGTTCGGTGAGCGACTTTTTACCGAAATTGCGGAATTTCAATAAGTCGTTTTTGTTAAAAGCTACCAGTTCGCCGAGGGTTTCAACATCAGCAGCTTTCAGGCAGTTGAGGGCACGTACCGAAAGGTCCATATCCACCAACTTGGTTTTGAGTAGCTGACGGATGTGAAGTGTGTTTTCGTCAAATTCTTCAGCTACAGCTTTTTCTTCAATATCCAGTGTGATTTTCTCATCACTGAAGAGCATAAAGTGATGGATCAAAATCCTTGCGGCTTCTTTCAATGCATCTTTTGGATGAATGGATCCGTCAGTTTTAATTTCCAGGATTAATTTCTCGTAGTCAGTTTTCTGCTCTACGCGGTAGTTTTCCATGCTGAACTTCACGTTCTTGATTGGCGTGTGGATCGAATCCATGAAAATTGTACCAATGTGTGCTGTTGGAATTTTGTTTTCCTCAGCCGGTACATATCCCCTGCCTTTATTAACGCTGATCTCAACATTCAGTTTTACTGAAGGCTCCATGTGACAAATAACTATCTCCGGATTCAGTACCTGGAATATCGAAAGGTGTTTGGCTATATCACCAGCGGTGAATGTATCTTTGCCAGTAACAGTGAAGTTGATTTTTTCGCTTTCTTCCGATTCAATTTGTTTGCGAAATCTGACTTTTTTCAGGTTCAGAATCACGTCTGTTATATCCTCAACAACGCCTTTTACCGATGAAAATTCATGTTCAACTCCATCGATGCGTAAGGATGTAATAGCATATCCTTCCAGTGAAGAAAGTAAAATTCTGCGCAGTGCATTACCTATTGTGATACCAAAGCCAGGTTCGAGAGGACGGAATTCAAAAGTTCCATCAAACTCGTCAGCCTGTATCATGATAACCTTATCAGGTTTCTGGAATGCTAAAATAGCCATAAAGTCTTTTTTTTAAAAATAATGCAAGATAATAAATTACTTCGAATACAATTCCACTATGAGTTGTTCCTTTATGTTTTCAGGAATTTCTTCACGTTCCGGGTAGTTAACGAATTTTCCGGTCAGCGTAGCACCATCCCATTCGAGCCAGGAGTAACGCATGATACGTCCTTGTAATGAATTCTGAATTACTTCGAGTGATTTGGCACGTTCGCGGACAGCTATCACATCACCTTTGTTACATTCGTAAGAAGGGATATTCAAAACTTTTCCGTTCACAGTAATGTGTGCATGATTAACCAGCTGACGGGCGCCGTCGCGTGTAGGAGAAATTCCCAGACGATAAACAACGTTATCCAGACGTGATTCAATCAATTGCAACAGGATTTCACCGGTAACACCTTTTTTGCGGGTAGCTTTTTCAAATATGTTCCTGAATTGTTTCTCCAGGATACCATATGTGTATTTAGCTTTTTGTTTTTCCTGCAACTGAACACCGTATTCCGATTGTTTCTTGCGGCGTTTATTCTGTCCGTGCATTCCGGGAGGATAGTTCTTCTTTTCGTATGAACTGTCGGGCCCGTAGATAGGTTCCTTGAATTTTCTGGCTATCCTTGTCTTAGGACCAATATATCTTGCCATAAAGCTTGTTAATTATGTATTATTAAACTTATTGTTCTTAAAGTTCGAAGTAAGAGGTTGGTATTAAACCCTTCTGCGTTTAGGAGGTCTGCAACCATTGTGTGGCAATGGAGTTATGTCCTGAATTTCGGTAACTTCGATGCCAGCAGTGTGGAGAGTACGTATGGCTGATTCTCTTCCTGAACCAGGTCCTTTAACGTAAACTTTAACTTTGCGGAGTCCAAGATCGTAAGCTACTTTTGAACAATCGGTAGCAGCCATCTGGGCAGCATAAGGAGTATTCTTTTTTGAGCCTCTGAATCCCATTTTCCCTGCCGATGCCCAGGAGATAACCTGTCCGGCATTGTTAGTCAACGAAATTATGATGTTGTTGAACGAAGCCGAAACATATGCTCTTCCGGTAGCTTCAACTTTAACAACTCTTTTCTTCGATACTTTGGTGGTCTTTGCCATAGTAAAACTATTTTTACTTTA
>CAIWMA010000219.1 GCA_903913645.1 uncultured Bacteroidales bacterium
GCAATCAGCTTAACTGCACCTTATCAGGAAACAGTTCTTGAATCTGAAACAATTTGGGGAAATGTTGCTGTTTCAAAAGACGGTAATTCTCTTGCTGCTGTTACTACAGCACAGGATTCAGCAATATGGGTTTACAGTTACCAGAAAAAGCAATGGGCTTACTTTCGCCTATATAATCCGGGAACTCAAACCGGGATTAAAACTGAAAATGTACTCTATGCAGATGCATTGGAGTGGACTTTCGATGGCGAGTATATTATGTATGACGCATACAACCAGTTTAATAATAATTCCGGGCAGCCGACCGATTACTGGGATGTAAGTTTTATTAAAGTGTGGGATAATGCCACCGGTAATTGGGCCGATGGTTCAATTTTCAAAATGTTCACTAATCTACCCGAAAACGTAAGCATTGGAAATCCTTCCTTTGCTAAGAATTCACCTTATATTGCTGCTTTCGACTACGTTGATAATTCTGGGGCAGTTGGTGATGTTACTATTCTTTCAGTTAACCTCGAAACAGGAGATGTTGGCTCGGTAAGCAACAACGGTGCACAGCTTGGATATCCTAATTATTCAAAAAACGATGATAAAATCCTATTTAATTCTACCTATAATTCAGCAGATGCAGTAAATGTCATTTCCATGCAGGCCGATAAAATAAATCCAACCGGCACTGCTGCGCCCCTGATTATCGGCGGGGGTAAATGGGGCGTTTGGTACTCAACTGGAATAAGGACTGTGGATGTAAAAGAAGGGACTGTTAAAAATAAGGTTCACATTTATCCGAACCCAACTTTTGCAAAAGCATCTATCCAGCTTTCAGGCTTAGATAAGGAAAATGGGAAAATAGAATTGTTTGATATTAGCGGGAAGAAACTATCAACGAGCACGTTTAAATCCAACCAGGCAGAATCTGAAATAGATTTGTCGGCTTTTAGTAAGGGGGTATATTTGCTTAAAGTGAGCAACAGCAAGTCCTCGGCTACTATGAAGGTGATCCGGAAATAGTTCAATAGAATTGCTTGTGAGGTTGAAACCCAAAATATTTGAACTAAAATAATCATATAGCAAGAGGCTTTTCTTTATTGAAAGCCTCTTTTTCTTACCATGGAGGCACAGGTTACATGGAGGTTCACGGAGATTTTTCTTAGAGTTTCTTAGTGTTCTTAGTGCCTAAGTGGTTTTTCTTTTACCACAAAAGGCACAAAAGCAAATTGTTTCTCTCAGTGCTCCTCTGTGTTCTCAGGGCCTCCGTGGTTCTCCATCCCTTCTGTGTCTCCGTAGTATATCACTAAGAAGCCCGGCAAATTATCGGAGACTAGTCCTTTCTAAGACTTCCACCAACCAACTTCCATCTCGGTTCAATTTCCTATCTTTGCAAAAAATTTCGAAAATGAATCTTGAATTAAGCGAACAGGAACAAATCAGACGTAATTCATTAACCGAACTCAATGCACTTGGAATAAATCCTTATCCCGCCGAGAGTTTTCCCGTAAATGTTACAGCACAGGCAATTCTTACTGATTACTCAAGTGAAAACCATCATGCATTCCAGGATGTGACCATTGCCGGCCGCATTATGACACGCCGCATCATGGGTGCTGCTTCTTTTGTTGATCTGCAGGACAGTACCGGACGTATACAGTTATATATAAAACGCGACGAAATCTGCGAAGGCGAAGATAAAACCCTTTACAATACTGCTTTCAAACGGCTGATGGATATCGGCGATATTATTGGTGTTAGCGGATA
>CAIWMA010000220.1 GCA_903913645.1 uncultured Bacteroidales bacterium
AAGGTATTCTTTGCTTCAAATTCTGATATGTATGGCACCGAACTTTTCATGGCAGATACATCTTCTATGAGCTCACATTTAGTGAAAGACATCATGGATACTCCGGCACCTGGCAAACCAGTGGGATATACCATAGGGGGCAACCTGCAATGGATTACTAACTATAAGGATTCGCTCATCGTTTTCCGCCAGACCACACCTGTAAGCTATTCAACCACTCCTGCTGACTATACCAGCAACCTTGGCGAAGAACTCTGGTTCACCGATGGTACGACCACAACCTTTCTGGGGGACCTTAATCCTTCGAAAGGAACTGACGGTGTTGGCGGTGGAACCCAATTTGCCTGGCCATTTACCTACAAGGGGGTGTTTTATTTCAGGGCTGATGATGGTTCTGGTATCAATGTTGAACTCCATTCAACCAATTTCAAAGGTTTGGAAGGTACAAAGCTTGTAAAGGACATTAACCCGGGAGCAAATGCCAGCTGGCCGGAACAGGGAACAGAATTTAAAGGTGATTACTTTATGATGGCTGATGACGGTGGTAATCCTGCCGGTGCTGAACTAGAGTACATGACCCCCACTGATCCCGTACCAAGTCTTTTCTATGATATAGTTCCTGGTACTGGCAATTCATGGTTGAAATTTTGTACAACTGTAAAAACATCAGCCGGTGCAGATACACTTATGTATTTTGTTGCCCCGGATGCTGATAAGGAATTATGGGTTGTAACCGGCCTTGATAAGAAAGCTGCTCCCGTAGGAGATATGGGCCCGGGAAGTACCAGCCCTTACGACCTGGAAGGTTTGAATTCAGCTTTATATTTCTCGACAGGTACTTATGCCTCTTTGTTCAAATATGAATACAGACAAGTATTCAATATTTCATCGAACCTTACCTCTACATTAGATGAATCAAAGCAGGACACCGCTACCTTCCGCGTTAAATTTCTCAATCCTGTTGGTATAAGTGATGATGCACCATATGTTAATTTTGTAATATCTGATCCTGATTATGCAAACGGTTGGAAAGTTTCACTCGACGGGCAAAATTTTGCCAAAACTGCACGCTTATACAGGAGCGATTTCCAGACAGATATGGATACCGTAATTAAAGTACTTATCGGTGGCCTCAACAAAACTTCCTGGAACCAGACTCTGACGGTATATTGCAAATACCTGGATACTGATCTCAACGTTGATACAATCAAAGTTACAGCTGCATGGAGAACTGAGCCAACTAATCCTGGATTCAAAAACACTCTGCTTTTCTATACCCGTGTCGGCGATATGACTCCGACTACAATTGATCCGACTTATGAAGCGCTTGGCAGTATGCAGTCGAGTACCGACCAGCCATACGGTGATGATGTTCTGCCTGACGGAACTACAGTAAAATGGGGTTATTCAGGCGAAATCGGAGGAATGACCTGGTGGGATGCCGACAGGTTTACAAATTTCATTTATATGAATAATGGTGCCAACAACCACCTGACTTACAGCTATCCTCTTCAAACTGGTAAATATCGTATTCTTTTAGTAACGTCAAGCCTGCAATGGGTACAAAGCAGACCTTTGGTGTTCACGATTCCAGGAGTTTCAACCCATATGGACATTCAGGATAAGATTATTGTTCTTGATACCATTGTCAACTATGTAAGGCCCACAGCTGAAAGCAATTACGATATTACATGGACTTCAACTGATCCTGCTATAGGACTTGTGATCGGCGGGTATATGAAAATTGGATTAGCTGAATCCTTTACCTCAATCAAAACAGATAAGGCTGCCGGTAACACATACTCCGTATATCCAAATCCTTCGAAAGGCAGCGTTCATATCCGTTCAAACGGAACTAACAAGAATGCTAATTTTGAAGTTCTTGATATGACCGGGAAAATTGTACAAACAGGATCTGTTAGGGATATGGATAATCTTATAAATACCTCCAATCTTGCGAAAGGCATGTATTTTATAAAGATTAGTACCAATACAACTGTTGAGTCACACAAATTGATCATACAGAAATAATGATTTCTGAACTTACCGGGGGAGCCAATTTGACGACTTCCCTGGTAAGTTTTTTATTGCTTTAAAATTGAAAACAAGTTATTCTTTGTTAGCTGCTTCACCTATGAACAAAATTTACGCTTTAATCATTTCAGCATTTTTCCTTTTGTCGGGCTTTTCACAAGCTTCCAATTTACCCATGCCTTCAGCAACAGGAGTTCCGGTCTCGGCACCAGGCATTAAGATATCAGGAAAAGTTACTGATTCGCAAACTGGTGAAACCATTATTGGCGCTATCATCACCATAAAGAATACCACCAGCGGCACCATTACTGATGTGGATGGGAATTATACCATCACCGTGCCTGATGCTGATGCGATACTGGTTTTCTCTTTTATCGGCTACGATCCACAGGAAATTGCTGTTAAAGCCCAAACCATCATAAATGTGGTGCTTGTTTCAAAAGCTACCCAACTTGAGCAGGTTGTTGTGGTAGGATATGGAACCCAGAAAAAAGTAGACCTCACAGGAGCCGTATCTGCTATTAACACAAAAAACATGAGCCTTATGCCGGTTCTTTCCGTTGCACAGGCTTTGCAGGGAAAAGCATCCGGAGTTCAGATCATTCAAAACTCAGGTTCTCCAGGATCATCCACAACTGTAAACATCCGTGGAATGGGAACTATCAACAATTCGGACCCGCTTTACGTTGTCGACGGTATGCCACTCGAAGATATCCGGTTCCTTAGCATGGATGACGTTAAAGATATCAGTATTTTGAAAGATGCCGCTTCCTGCGCCATTTACGGATCCAGGGGAGCTAACGGTGTTATCCTCATCACATCAAAGCGCGGTGATGCCGGCAAAATAAAAATGGATTTCACATCCAGCTTTAGCATTAATAAGTTCTGGAAAACATACAACCTCATGGACACTACCCAATGGCTGGATACCAGGGCATTATATTACAAAGGTTCTACGTATGAAGATTATACAAAACAGTTCACTACTACATATGCTGTGAATGATTGGTTTAAAGAAGTAACTAACGACTTTGGAACAAACCAAAAGTATAACCTTTCCATTTCCGGTGGAAACGAAAAAATGAAATACCTGATGAGCGCTACGAACAGCAGCGACAAGGGTATTATTCAGAAAGCAGCGTTCCGTCAAAGTACTTTCAGGTTAAACCTCGACAATAATCTTACAAAAAAGCTCAGCCTTCAAACCAATTTTAATTTTGCCAATTCAGTCCGCAACCCGATTTTCGAAGGACGCGATAACATATTTCAGCAAATACTCAGGCAGCCTTCTGTTGACAGAATTTATGAAGCTCTTTATGATAATCCAAGCAGACCCGACAGTGTAATACTTGGACCTTCCTATGTGTGGGGCTCGCTTTATGCCAAGGTTCAGTCGCTCGAAAACAAGGAAACAACAAATAATCTTACCGGCGGACTTAACCTTATTTACAATCATTCAAAAACCCTTTCGTTTACAACACGCGGCAACGTATATGTTAACTATTTTGAAGGCAGTTATTTTAACCAATCCTCTAAAAGCTTCCTATACCCGCTCAACGGCGGCGATAAAAATGCAATAGCAAAACAGATCAGCAATAACCAGACTTTCAGCTGGTCGTGGGAAAATATTTTACACAAAAACCTTGAAATCGGCAAATTGCATCACTTCGATTTCACAGGAGTTGCATCCATGGAAGGTTCAAACTATCATCAAACGGATTCCAGAAAATACGGTTATATCTCCGACATTCCTGCCCTTCAATATCTGAATGCCGGCAATAATATTGATTATGCCAATGAATATGCTAAACGATATACAACAGTGAGTTTTGTAGGCCGTATTGTTTATGATTATTCCGACCGATACAATTTACAGGTAAATGCACGAAGCGACGGATCCTCCTTTTTCTCTGAGAATTTACGTTGGGGATTTTTTCCATCCGTTTCTGCTGGCTGGTCGGTTTCGAATGAATCATTTGTAAAAAAACTTGGCCTAAAATGGCTTAACCTTTTAAAATTCAGGGCTAGTTATGGTATTCTGGGTAATAACCGCATTTCGGAATACTCCAACTACGACTTGGTTAAACCACTTGGAAATTATATTTTCGGAAGGGTACCTGTTCTCGATATGGGCTGGACTATGTCAGGGTATGGAAATTCCAATATTGTCTGGGAAAAAACAAGTACTCTCAATACCGGATTTGACCTGAACCTGTTCAAAAACCGTATTAATACCTCGGTCGATTTCTTCGAAAAAACTACAAGTGATATGTTGTTGCAGGTTCCTCTGCCCTATTCCGTAGGTATAGGCGAGGGAACTAACGGTCCATGGCAGAACTCCGGGGAAGTAAAAAATACCGGTATGGACCTTACAGTTGCCTATAAGGAACAAATTGGGGAGGTGGCTTTCAGTGTTTCGGCGAACTATACAACCTACGTAAACAAAGTAGTTAAGCTGGGCGAACGTGACGAACCTGTCTATGGTGCAAAAATTGATGACTACTATGTAAGCAACTACCTCGGATATCTTACCTATACCGCTCCCGGTTATCCTATTGGCCAGTTTTATGGCTTTAAGACGGACGGAATATTTTCAACAGCTGAAGAACCCAACATTCAATATACTCCCCAGGGGTACAATACAGTTAAAGGCATAAACATGCCACAAGCCGGGGACTTCAAATTCAAGGATCTGAACGGTGACGGGAAAATTGATAACAATGACATGACGATACTTGGTTCGCCTCAGCCTAAATTCCTCTATGGTTTTTCTTTTGATGCGTCATATTCCGGTTTCGATGTCAGTATTTCGTTCCAGGGTTCGTATGGCAACAAGATTTTCAATGCTACCCGCTTTTATACGGATCATTTCTATGCTGAAACCTATGGTGGAAAGCCAATAAACCCGGTAAGCAATCTCCAGGATTTATCATGGACACCTGACCACCAGGATAGGCCATATCCTGCAATAAAACCAAACGACTTTAATAACAATTACAGGGCATCTGATTTCTATATAGAAGACGGATCGTACCTTAGGCTTAAGAATCTGCAAGTAGGTTATACTTTCCCTCAGGAACTGATTTCAAAAGCGAAAATCAGGAGTCTCAGGATATATGCAGGAGGATATAACCTGCTCACCTTTACCAAGTATACCGGTCTTGATCCTGAGATTGGTAAAGATGTATCTAATACTTCCAATAACCTCTTCTTTGGTGTGGATCGCGGAAACTATCCGATGGCACGCAGCTTTACTTTAGGACTGATTGTCGGTTTTTAATCCTTTTAATGATACGCAATATGAAGCGAATATACACAGCAACTTGCCTTTTAGCCTTAATCCTCTTAGCCGGCTGCACCAAATTTCTGGACACCAAGCCCTTGGGCGGTGTGCCTGAGACAGATTTTTATAAAAACTTGAATGAATTATCTGCTGGTGCTACTTCAGTATACGATATATGGCAAAGTGCAGAATATGAAAAAGCTATGGCTGTCCTGGGCGATCTTCCCAGCGATAATTTTGTTTGGAAAAATGAAAGCGACGTGAGTGCCATGCAAATTGAGACCTTTTCGACCACACCCGACAACGCTTATGTGAAGTCGTGGTATAAACTCAATTACCAGGGTATTTTCCGGGCTAACCGGGTCATCAAGGCCGCACCGGATGTTGAACTGATCACAAATGCAGGTAACTCTATTGATTATTTCCGGCAATACCGGCATATATATGGACAGGCTCTTTTTATGCGGGCTTTCTTCTATTTCAAACTTGTACAAGCATTTGGCGGTGTGCCAATTATACCAGAAACTTACAAAATCGGCGATCCGGCAACTCCGCGTTCGACGCCTGACCAGGTATATGATTATATAGAAAAAGACCTGCGCGAAGCCACCTACGCACTGTATTCCGAAATTACTGTAAATTCTGATTACGGCCAGGTTACCAAATGGTCGGCTGCGGGATTACTCGAAAAAGTTCTTGTTTTCAGGTCAAAACCTGGTATCGCGGGTACTTCATGGGATCATGCCACCGCCATTGGCGACTGGCTTATAAAAGGAAACAATCTTACAGTTGGAACCCTATTCCCCGCCGGAATTGATACCAGCTTTTACAGGAGGATGAAACTGGATGACAGCTATAAGCCTCTTCTATCAAACCCGGGCTATGACCTCAACAACCTTTATGCTATTGACGGAAATCAGTTCAACATTGTGAACGTAAAGCAACTTAACCCAAGTTTCATAACCAGTTTCCAGGATATTGCAGTCCAGAATTCCCTATCCAATACTGAAGCAATCCTGTTCATCATGCATAAGGAACGCCAAACCGGTGATAACCTTCCTTATGAAACCGGCTCCAATTTACCAGCCTTTTATGGAGGATACAATTCCTATGATGGCAATTGTATGATGGTGCCAACCCAGTCGCTCGATGCAGTAATGACGGCAGATCCGCGCGACAAATATGGCTGTCTTTCGCATAATGAGCCCTTGCCTCCGGAAGACTTTCCGGATGTGAATGTGGGCGGGCAGAATGGCAGCCCCACTTTCCTCGTTTTTGTAAAATACTGGGTAGTTTCTACTGATCGTCCGAGCAGTGGAAGCGGATATGTAGGCAGAAATACGGTTTTACTCAGGTATGCCGATGTTCTTCTGCTTTATGCAGAGGCTCTCAACGAGAAAGGCATTACGGGTGACGCTATCGTTTATTTAAATAAAGTAAGAGCACGCGTAAAACTTGGTGCAAAAGCGATCGGGCCCTACGAAATGATAAGAGATCTGATATGGAAAGAACGCAGGATAGAACTTGCCGGTGAATATGAAAGATTCTTCGACATTGTGCGTCAGGGCGATATTTATGCAACCATGCAGGCACTGGGCTCGTCGGAAAATATGGCAAGAAAAAAAGGTGAAGGAGCTCGTCGTTTTATACGCTATGTGAATGAAATCTACCCTATTCCAAAAGAAGAGATCATTCTCAGCAACGGAGTCATCAACCAGAATCCGGGATACTAGTCATTGTTTTCAATAGAATTTCGAAAAGTAAAAAGATTGAACATGAGAAAATTTATCATACTTATTCCTCTAATAGCCCTTTTTGCGTGCAACAGGGCAATCATACGGTTTGTGGAACCGGTAGCTGAATTCAGCTTGCCGGGCGATACCGTTGAATTGTTCTCGAGCGTGAAATTTACCAACAACGGGGATGGCGAATATTTCTCGTTCTGGCCGGGTGACCAAAGCCATGAATATTCGCTGAAAGAGGCTGGCCTCAATAATGTTGGACTTCCTCCTAACCTTGGCAAAGATTTCTTTTATACCTACACCCAGTCGGGTTCATTTACTGTGGTAATGGTTGCCTCGAGTTATGACGAAGAAACCAACAAATACGTTTCCGTTACGCAAACAAAGAAAATATTTGTAAAACCAGGAAACGACGGGAATTTCTTCGAGAAATTTGCCCTTTATAATGTCGAAAAGGATTATTCGCCCGAAGCAGATATTTTCGGTGACAGCGACATCGTATTCCGGCTTCCGAGAAAATACGATATACGTGTAAACACCCGCCCGATACGATTCCGTACTAATAATGTTAATGCCGTTGTGAAGTCCAAAGCCGGAGATACCCTATATTCTGACCTTTCAGTTCTCAACCTATACGATCTTACGAATAATGTACCAAATGTAAACCGTATCAACGTAATCGGTTATTTCGGGAAAGTGAGGGTTTATAAAATAATTACCGGTTTTTATCCCGTAGTTACAAGCATTAAATTTACGGATGGGCCTAATTCTAAACCTTTAACAGAAGTTCCGGGAAAACAGGGTGCTTATACAGCGGCTATTTTCCGCGATTCTTTCCTTCCGCTATCGACTACACTTACGTATGTAACTGAACCCGGTGTTACAGTAACAATGGGAAATGATCCCACACCTTTGATATCGGGCGTTACCCCAATAACCTTAACAACCGAAAAACCTACTTTCTATTTTACAAAGAAGATGGCAGGATATGAAATTGTTACTTCAGTTACTCTGGTGATCACATACATTTAGTGCCTTTTTCAGTTTTTAATTGATAAAAAGTTTTGGGACTGACTATAAACGTCCACTTTGAAAAGTTCATTGATATTCAACATGTTCACTTTTATAGGTTAGGGGTAAATGCGTTGAAAATCACTGAACTTTTTAAAGTTCCATTCTTGCTTTATTAGTATTGACTTTTCGATTTAAACTCCGATTTAAACCCGTTTGATCTTTCAAATCCAATGCGAAATATACTTATTGTAATTGGCATATTCCTGCTTCTGAACTTTTCATTAATGGGTCAATCTGTGCTTAAACCAGATCCGGGGCAGAAATTCCAGAAATGGAAAGGCTGGGGCATTTCCCTGGCATGGTGGGCTAATTACATGGGCGACTGGGACGAAGCTTCAGTGAATGAAATTAGCAACTGGATCACGAGCCCCGATGAGCTGAATATGAATGTATTCCGATACAACATTGGTGGAGGTGATAATCCGGCTCATTCACATATGAGGAAAGACGGCGCTGATATTCCCGGATATAAGCCTGCAGAAAATGGAGACTTTGATTGGTCGCTGGATGCAAAACAGCGGAATTTCCTTCTGAAACTAAATTCCCTGCGTAAGGATGCTTTTAATGAAGCAGAATCTTATTCGCCTCCCTGGTGGATGACAATTTCAGGCTGCACTTCCGGTGCTGCTGATGGAACTGATAACCTGAAAGATGACTACTATGATGATTTCGCATCCTATCTTACAACCACAGTTTCTAATTACAAAACAAAGTATGGAATTACTTTCAGCAGCTTGTCGCCAATGAACGAGCCCTTTTCGGGCTGGTGGAAGGCAATGGGAAGCCAGGAAGGATGTGCCTTTTCGCAGGAAAGTCAGCATCGCCTGATCAAAGAAGTATACAAAAGTCTTGAAAAGAATAATATGCTGGGATACTGCAGCATAAGTGTTATGGATGCCAACAGTATTGATCAATGCCTGAAAGGCATTCAGAATTATGAAAAGGCTGGAGATATCATACCGCTGATACAACAGGTTAATACCCATTCCTATGCCGATACCAACAGGGTAGAACTGGGTAAATTGTCAAAAAAACTTGGCCTCAGGATGTGGCAATCGGAAAGTGGCCCATTGGATGTTAATTTAACAGGATTTGATAACTATTTGTTCATGGCTCAGAGGATTGTAACTGATATCCAGGAATTACAACCCGAGGTTTGGTGCGACTGGCAGCTGGCATCGCAGGGAATTGGAGATGGTCGTTGGGGACTTGTTAGTTACGATCCGGTGAAAAAAATCTATCAGAGGGAAAAATCATATTACGTCCGCAAACAATTCTCAAAATATATAAAACCCGGGTATACCTTAATTGCAGGCTCCGACAAAAACTCTCTGGCTGCCCTTAGCCCCGATGGGAAACACCTTGTGATAGTGATTGTGAACGAAGATATTGCCGGAAAAAGTATTTCGATCGATCTGTCTGATTTTTCGAAAACAGCAAAATCTGCTACACTATGCAGGACTTCGCAAAATGAAGATTGTAAGGAAATCGACGATAGCTTGACCGTCATCAAAAAAAGAATCACTTATACAGCTCCAGCAAAATCAGTATCGACTTTTCAACTCGAAGTTGGTTCAAAATAAAATTAATTTCAAAAAATTGTTGTTATGAAAAACATTATAGCCTGGATATCAGTCATCTATGTGATCTTTATGATGGATTTTGCAACTGCTTCAAATTTATCATTGAATCCGGATTTATGTTCCCTTGCTGC
>CAIWMA010000221.1 GCA_903913645.1 uncultured Bacteroidales bacterium
CTCGAATTGTTTCACACCGATATCAGTCATTGGATGTGTGATCAGTTGATGAAGCAATTCGGCACTAATGGTTGCTGCATGTGAACCTGCCATACTTACACGATAAATCTGGTCCACGGTTTTAAAACTTGCTGCCAGCACTTTGCCCTTTAACCCATAATTAGCAATATTCTGTACAATATCACCCACTACTTCTATTCCATGTGAAGAAATATTGTCCAAACGATTGACATATGGAGCCACAAAATCCGCTCCTGCTTTCATAGCAACAAGTGCCTGCTGTTGGGTAAAAATTGCAGTAGCAGTAATATTGATCCCCGCATCCTTAAGGATTCGCATGGCCCTGTACCCATTGGTAGTTACGGGAATTTTAGCATAAAAATTATCGCCGAAATCGAAATAGCTTCGGTACTTTTTAGCTTCACGAACCATATCATCCGATTCGGCGGATATCATCTGAACGTGGACCATTCCGGTACCAACCAATTCCTGTATACCTGCAATAGCGTCAGAAAGTTTCCGTCCGGTATGACTAAGAATAGTTGGGTTGGTGGTAACACCTTCCAGTGGAAAAAATGTGTACAGCTCCCTGAGTTCATCGAGGTTGGCTGTATCAGCCATGTATATCATGAGATTTAGTTATTTTGGTATGTAAATGTATTTTATAGACACTTTGAAATGTGAAATTCTAACCATGAAAATATACTGCTGGAATCCTAAAAGGCAAAGGCTAAGATTAAGGTTGAGTAATTGTTACCATAACCTTAATTCCTTACTCCTTATACCTTACTCTCAATCTTACCCTAAGTCAAATACGTGTATCTCAGCTTAGCATATTTTGTCCGCCAGTCACAGGAACTGCTTGCCCGGTTTCATATTCCTGTTCGATGATGTAGTACACTGCCCGCATTACATCCAAGGGCATACAGCCCCGACCTGCCGGAACCTGAGCTTCATAAAAATGTTTTACTTCATCTATTGTTTTAGCTCCAGGGACTTTGCCTGTACGAAGATATTGGACAAATAGCCCGTTCTCAGGATCAGCCCACAGAGGACCATCAAAAAAGTTCCCCGGGCAAACTGCATTGACCTTTATTTTGGAAGGCATCAATTCCAGTGCAAAAGACTGCGTAAGGCCTATTCCTCCAAACTTTCCACCCGAATAGGCAAAGTTCCGGTTACTTCCTTTCAACCCGGATTTTGAATTGATCTGGATGATATCGGTAAAATACCCGGGTTTGTATCTATTCTGAGTTTTCATAACAGCCGAAGCGTATTTGGCACAAAGGAAATATCCGGAGTAGTTAACCTTGGTTATTAGTTCGAAGGTTTCGGGTGTCATTTCTTCCAGGCTGCCAGCCCGTAATATTCCGGCATTGCTGATTAGAATATCAAGGCCTCCAAATTCGCAAACGGTTTGAAACATTAAATTTTCTACAGAAGAAGCATCTGATACATCTGTTTTTACAAAGAACGCTTTGTTCTCTCCTTTTCCACTATTAAGTATTTGCGCAAGTTCTTTTCCTTTTTCTTCATTCAGGTCGGCAATAACAACGTTTGCGCCATTTTCCATCAGGTTTTCAACAATTCCTGCTCCAAATCCCTGGGCGCCTCCTGTTACAATTGCTATTTTCCGATCCGCACGACCGTTAATAGTTCCCATTGAAAGTGCTAAGGAGTATTGCTCAACTTCCCAGGTATCAATAAACTGAACCTGGTGCAGAGTCATGGGACTTTGTCCTCCAAATTTCTCGGAATACAGGCTGACCAGGCATATACCGTTCAACACATTTTCAAGCGTCGCAACGCCAAGGGCATTGTCACCAACCAGAATACAGCCAATACCTTTGATGCAAATTATTTTTGGGGTTTTGAGCTGGGTTTTAACATACGTTTCAATTTTTGTTGAAAGTTTATTCAGTAAAGCATCCGTATCACCAAAATACTCATCATAAAGGAATGATGAATTGCAGTATATAATGGCATCAGGAATAAAGGGTGTTGCGATTTTTTGGTATTCAGCTTCTGATGAAAGGAATTTTTCGTAGTAAGAATTGTTTATCACTTTAAGCGTTTTCAAACCATTGGCTGACAACATCATCCGGATAGGCGGGATGACTTTTGCAGCAGCCGGATTTATTGGTACGTTTATCAGATCAGGAATCTTGCCGATAGCTCCAACAAGTTTATCAATTACCTTATCATGCAGTGTATAAATTTCGTCCATGCTATCAGCAGCTACAAAAATTCCATGATTCTGCAACAGGATTATTTGAGGTTCAACACCGGTCCGTTTGCGGTAAGCTTTGATGAGGTCCTGCGCTTTTTTAAATAATTTATACCCCGGATCGACATACGGAATGAATACCACTTCGTCGCCAAACAAATCAGTTGTGCTTTTTTCAACATCTTTACTGCACAGAAGCCCGTATGCTTTGGCGCTGTGAGTATGAACCACGAAACGGAATGCCATCAAATCGTGTAAGGAAGTTTCGACAGATGGCTGCTGACCTTTTTCAGGATGTATACGTGAATTAAGTATATCAATTTTAAACTGATTTTCGCATTCCAATGCATCGCCGGAATACGTTTTTTCGGTAATTAAATGAAGCCTTTTCCTGTCGAGTTGTACAAAACCTGTCTCGTCGATGGTAGCCAGACTAGCTCCACTTGCCTTGATATAGATATGGTTTTTATCCTTAAACGAGGTATTGCCTCTGCTGGCTATGATAAAATCCTTCTTTTGACTGTAAAAATGTGATAATTCGATTAATTCCTGAATTTCCGGTTTCATATTATGCTCATTAATGTTCAACGATCTAATGTTTTTATTCTTCAAATGTTCACTGTTCGAGGTGCAGGCTATGAAATTTCACGACAAGCTATTCTTGCCTTATAAAATGTGAAATCACAGCCTGTCCTAGTTCAACGAATGAATTGTATTCAGCAGACTTTGCAACACCTGAACTATCAAGATAACCTTCGTATCCATTGGCACCCAAGTATTGATGGGCTGCCAGAATACAGGCTCCTTCGAATCCGATTCGTTCCAGTTCAGCATCCAGATCAGTACCACCTCTGCAAGAAACCTTTATCGGGTCAAGCTGTGGCGTATTGTGTTCGGTTCCAAAAGTGATCAGGAAATTCTTAGTCCTAAAGTAAGTTACAAAATCTTTCAGAATTGGAAACGCATTTCGACCCGGAATCAGTTCAATACAATAAATTCTTTTACTAACAAGGGTCTCATACAAAGATACTTTGTCTTTTTCGTAATCAGTAAAATTACCTAAAGCATCATCGAGCAAGACGGGGTAACATGGAATTCCTCCGGCACTGATAATAACATCATTTACTTGTTCGAGGCTCAGAAATGCTTTAGGGTCTTCGGGAACAAAAGCGCGTCCACCTGTTTTTAGCAGATTTCCACGAATTTCATTTTCCAGCCCGGATATATCGTTCAATTCCGATTTTAATTCTTTACCGGAGAATAGCAGCTTATAAAAAGACTTCTTTTCTACAGCTAAATCAAACTTTTTATCAATAGCCACTCGCAAAGCTTTGGCAATGTGCCTTTCGCGAAGCATGTTTTTTGCATATTTAACTTTCAATTCGCTAAAAGTAAAACTGAACCCCGCGTTCAGTTCTTTCAGAAAGGCATTTAGTTTTTCAACCATTTCAGCAGTTTGCACATTGCTCTCTTCCTGAACCTGTTTAAGTAGTTCGAGTTCCGCATCACCAATTTCCAGCGGCTGTGTCAGTCCTTTCCCGCTCATATAGGTGCGTCCGGGATTGGCCGGATCGTTCACCCTTATACCTTCAGCCAGCAGATCCTTTTGCAACGCCATAAATTCGATATTGAACAAGGGGAAAATTCGGTATTTCTGTGCTAGCTTTTCAAACTCTGCATATCCATCCGTGGTATAAAAGTCGTTGATGCCAAGTACCTGAATGCCTTCACTTTTGGCCATTCCGAATGCCTGTTCAATTTCGGTGAAAGCACTGAACGAATACGGGGTGTGAAAATGTGCGTTAACCAGGAGAACTTTCTCATTGCCTTTACTTTTAATCTCATTCAGTAAGGCTTGTTTGCCAGGAAAACATGTAAATACGGATTTATCGCTCATTAACTATTACTTATTGATCAATTTCTGAAACAAAGATAGTCTTCCAGGGAAGATAAACAGTCAGCAGATGAGTCATATTATGGATTCTAAACATTTCGAAAATGATAATAAAGTTGGTTTTAGCTGATCTTTATTTTTAATGTTATTTCTGAAAAAGCAATCCCGGCGTTATGGACATTCAATATCAAAATTGCTTTCCTTTCATTAACACCTTTAGCACCACATAGATCATATCAGAGAAAACGGATTCAATCATTTCCGATGAAATATTATAAGCTTATTCCGTGTTTTTGCCAGTTAATTGAACATTAAACTCCTTTTTTATTCCTCTGTTTAATGCTCTCATCTCCAAAATCGGTACCCGAAATATGGCCTTTTAAAGGTACGATTTTCTGATCAATGGCATCGATTATCCATCCAGCTTGCGGGAAATAAAAGTTTTCCAGCTCGTAAGCAGGAACAATCCAGTTCCGTGAACCAACAACAATAGGGGCTGCATCCAGATCATCAAAAGCAAGTTCGGAAATGGTGTGTGCCATTTCTTTGAGGAATGATCCACGGGAATTGGCATCACTGGTTAGAACAATACGTCCCGTTTTCTTTACTGATTCGATCACCAGGTCATAGTTAAAAGGAACAAGGCTCCTGGCATCGATAACTTCGGCCGACAGACCATATTTTTCTTTCAATATATCAGCGGCTTCGAGTGCTCGGTAAAGGGTAGCGCCGATTGAAAGAATTGTTATATAATCACCTTTACGCTTGATATCAGGTTCGCCAAAAGGAATTTCATAGTATCCTTCGGGTACACCTCCTTCGTGGAATAATTCAGCAACATCATAAATCCGCTGGCTTTCGAAAAATATAACCGGATCGGTTCCCTGCAAAGCTGTATTCATAAGACCTTTGGCATCATAAGGTGTTGCCGGGAAAGCAATTTTCAATCCTGGAATATGAGCGACCAGCGACGTCCAGTCCTGCGAATGCTGCGCACCGTATTTTGATCCTACCGAAACCCTGATCACTACCGGCATTTTAATAATATTGCCACTCATTGCCTGCCACTTGGGAAGCTGGTTAAAGACTTCATCGCCACAACGTCCAAGGAAATCACAGTACATAATTTCGGCAATTACGCGTCCTCCGGCCATTCCGTAACCAATTGCGGTTCCGACAATTGCGCCTTCAGCGATAGGCGAATTAAATAACCTGTGGTATGGCAAAGCTTCAGTTAAACCACGATAGACAGCAAAAGCGCCGCCCCAGTCACGGTTTTCCTCTCCGTAGGCAACAAGCGTAGGATCTTTGTAAAACCTGTCGATAATGGCTTCGAAAAGAGCATCTTTCAACTGGTAAGTTTTTAATTTCGAATGAGGTTTCCCATCTTTATCAAGCCCGAATCTCTCTTTTTTCTTGAGTTGCTGCACCCTTGGATTTTCTTCCATTGTCATCAGGGCGTCAGGGGTGCGGTCTTCCATTTTATCAACGGAACCATCCGAAAATATCATATTCCCGATAGTTTCAGGGTAAGCAAGCAGGTCCATACGAGGAGAAACACTATCGTCAATTGCCTTTTTCAGGGCTTTTACGATGCTTTCCACAACCACCATTTTTATGGCTTCAATTTCCTCTTTAGTTGCAATGCCTGAACGGATAAGATCAGCCGGGTAAGCCAGCAGGGAATCCTGTTTTTCCCATGCGTCGATTTCTTCCCTGCTGCGGTACGAAGAAGCATCGGAAGGGGAGTGGCCTGTAAAACGGTATGTGAGTGTATCGAGTAAAACCGGACCTTTTTTCTCTTCAATAATTTTCTTTTTCCGGCGGAATGCATCAATAACAGCCAGTGGATTGTATCCATCAACCCTTTCAGCATGCATCATTTCGGGATTTACACCAGCGCCAACGCGGGCCAGCATATCGTAACCCATAGTTTCACCGCGGGTTTGTCCACCCATGCCATACTGGTTGTTCATGAAATTGAAGATAATTGGCAATCCTCCTTTAAAAGGATCTTCCCATAAGGTGCGGAACTGATCCATAGTTGCAAAACTGATACCTTCCCATACCGGGCCGCAAGCCATTGAAGCATCGCCAATATTGGCAACAACAATCCCGGGTTTGGAATTTACTTTTTTGAACAAAGCTGCACCAACCGAAATATCGCCTGATCCGCCAACAATAGCGTTGTTCGGATATACTCCGAAAGGAGTAAAAAATGCGTGCATTGAGCCGCCTAATCCTTTATTGAAACCGGTTTTCCTGGCAAAGATCTCAGCTAACGTACCATACAAAAGAAAATCGGTAGCAAGCTCCTTTGTATCACCTTTAAATCCATTTTCGACTACCTGCAAGGTTTCACCATCGAAATGAACTTCCATGATATCCATCAATGCTTTTTCGCCAAGCTGATGAATCGCGGATAAGCCTTTTGCAAGTATTTCGCCATGCGAGCGGTGCGATCCGAAAATATAATCATCCACGCTGAGTGTATATGCCATGCCTACCGCAGCGGCTTCCTGACCCATGGAAAGGTGTGCGGGACCGGGATGGTTATAGGGAATTCCCTGGTATTCACCTGCTGTCTTAATCAGGTTCAGCATGGTTTCGAATTCCCGGATCAAAAACATATCGCGGAATATTCTCAAAAAATCATCTTTTGAATAAATTTTCTTTTCCTCTTTTAAAGTCTTGCTGTATTGGTTTACCGGAATTGAACCAAAGTGAATTTCACTTTTTTTTCTGGCATCTGTCGGATCTATAAATTGTGATTTAGGCATGGCATGACGTTTTTAAGTAATGTTTTTAATGGGATAGAAACTTATTTGCTGGTAGCTTCTATCTCCGTTTGACTTTATATATTTCTAAACAAGATCGTTGCTTAAGTTTTCAATCTGATTCCTTATCTCTTTAAGAAATGCTGAAGCCGGGGCGCCGTCGAGTGCACGGTGATCGTATGTCAGCGACAGACCGATAACCGGTATAAAAGCTATGATTCCGTTTCCTATATCAGCAGGACGATAAGTGATAGTATTTACTCCCAGGATACCTGACTGAGGAAGATTGATAACCGGTGTAAATATTTCAATCCCGTAAGCGCCAAGGTTCGAAATGGTAAAACTGGCATTTTCACTCCGCAGAAGTTCAGGATCAACATTTCCTTTACGGCAATTTTCGGCCATTGCTTTCGTCTGTGTAGCCAACGCTTTTAAATTCAGGTCATCGGCATTGCGGATAACAGGAACCATAAGGCCGCGGTCGGTATCAACAGCAATTCCAAGGTGAACTTTCTTAAATGTTTTGGTCCTGTCGCCAAGGAAATGCGAATTGATTGCAGGCATTTTCTCTAACGCACGAACGGTAGCATAGCAAACCAGATCGTTCAGGGTTATATTTGGAATTTCACCTTTTTCGGCACGCACTTTATAAAAAGCCCGTAGTTCAAGTAATTTTCGTGCATCGGCAGAAGTATGGTGAGTAAGCTGGGCTGAATTCTGAAGGGAAGCATGCATTCCTTTGGCAATCAGCTTTCGCATATTACTCAGCGGGCTTTCCACATAGTCATCGTTTGAAGAAATCGGGTCAAAAGCCGGAACGCTGACAGCTTGCACAGGTTTTGTTGAAACGGGAACGAAAGGTTCAACTTTTGGAATATTTAATCCCACAGATTCAACATCCCTGACAATTATCCTTCCATTTGGCCCGCTACCCTGTAATCCTTGTAAAGAAATCCCATTTGCCTGGGCCATACATCGTGCACGCGGAGAAATCCTGATTTTTGAATCAGATGGTGTCTCAACATTTACAACATTTTGCTCTGCTACAAGAAGACTCCCGGAATTTGAAGTTTCAGCAGAAGGAGAAAGCTCTGCAATAGCAGAAGTTGAGGCAGAGGAACGGAATGCGTCGACAGTTTCACCTGCTTTTCCGATTAATGCAACATTAGCCAGAACAGGCACCTCATCGCCTTCTTCGTAGAAGATTTCGAGCAAAATACCTGATACTTTTGCTATCTCATCGAAAGAAGCTTTGTCTGTTTCATAGCAAAATAAAACATCACCTTCAGCGACAATTTCGCCCTTTTTCTTTTCCCACCTTGTAATGATGCAGGATTCGACCGATTGCCCGAGCCTGGGCATAAATACAGCTTCAGCCATATAGTTGGGGTTTTAATTTAGTTTATAAACCAGGTAGTAACTTGTTAATATATGATAAAGCATTTAGTAATAAATAATTTTGTAAAGTATGTAATATCATTACATTAAATTTTTATGTAAAATTAAACATTTAACTTGTATATACAAGTTATTGAAATTAATTTTGTAAAAATTATTACAAAAAAGGTTTAATTTTGGGATCATGAATATGCCAACTCAAGGATTACCGCATTATAGAAAACTATATGAGATACTTCGCAAGCAAATTACTGACGGAGTATTTGTGGAGGGCGATATTCTCCCTTCAGAGAATGAATTATGTACTATCCATAAACTTACCCGCCCTACTGTTAGACATGCTCTCGATACCCTTGTGAATGAAGGCTTTATCAGGAAGCATCACGGGAAAGGAAGTATTGTACATAAACTCCCCAAAGGAATAGGCATACTTTCAATTGCGGGTACAACTTCGGCGCTTGGGAAACTGAACCTAAGGTCGGAGATATTGGTTAAGCCCATAGTTAAGCCATGGAACGATCCGTTCATGTTCAAACTCTCTGAAACCGAAATCAATTCAGGTTGCATTTATATGGAAAGGATCCGGTATTATAATGATAAGCCTATATTTTATGATATAAATTTTATCCCAAATATAAATATGCCTCGTTTTACTTCCAGGATTTTTGAAAACCGGTCTTTATTCGATATCCTTCGAAAAAATTACCAGATTGAAATAAAAGGAGGCGAGCAAAAGATCAGAGCCATCGAGGCCAATATAACGATCGCTCAGCATTTGTCTGTTAAAGTGGGTCATCCTATATTGCACCTCGAGCGGAAATTCGATACCAACCGCCCCGGATTTTTTATTTACTCATCTATTTATTGTAATACCAAAGAGCAGGCTGTATTTGGAATATTTTGATAATATAAAAACATAATTACTTTATCAGCCATCACCCTTTAAGATTAACAACTACTTTTTGTATCAAGACTTTTGTATCTACTTCAAAATTCAAGTCAAGATCTAACTAAAAATAGAATTATGAGACTAATAATTGAACCCGATTATGTTACCGCTTCACGTTGGACTGCATAATATATTGCAAGGAAGATTAACAGCCACAATTCACCTAAACCCTTCGATTTAGGATTACCAACCGGATCTTCACCACTGGGTATTTACAAAGAGCTTATTGCCATAAATAAAAGTGGCAAAGTATCGTTTAAGAATATTGTAACCTTCAATATGGATGAATATATAGGTCTTGCAAAGGAACATCCTCAGAGTTACCATTCATTCATGTGGAATAATTTTTTCAGCTATATAGATATCGATTCCGGGAATGTCAATATTCTTAACGGGAATGCGCCTAATTTAGAGAAAGAATGTATCCAGTATTAAGAAAAGATAGCTAATTATGGTGGTATTGATCTGTTCGTTGGAGGCATTGGCCCTGATGGACACATTGCGTTCAATGAACCAAGTTCATCACTTCAGTCAAGAACAGGGATCAAATCTCTTACCCGCGACACAATTATTGCCAATTCACGTTTCTTCGGTAATGACACTTCCAAAGTACCGCCAATGGCTTTGATATGGATGCCAGAGAAGTGTTGATAATTGCAAATGGTTTTAATAAAGCATGAGCTTTACAGCATGCAATTGAAGGAAGTATAAATCATACGTGGACAATCAGCGCACTGCAAATGCATCCGAAAGGAATTATCGTTTGCGA
>CAIWMA010000222.1 GCA_903913645.1 uncultured Bacteroidales bacterium
GCGGTCATGTAACTTGTCATTGCGGTCATGTAACTTGTCATTGCGGTCATGTAACTTGTCATTGCGGTCATGTAACACATCATTGCGGTCATGTAACACGTCATTTCGGTCATGTAAATGGTCATTTCGGTCATGTAAGTTGTCATTTCGGTTATGTAAATGGTCATTTCGGTCATGTAACATTGCATTTCGGTGATGTAACATTACATATCAATTGCGGATTTGCGTTTTAGATATGAGTCAAAATACATTTTGGGGGAAGAGCCAAATCCTGGGACCAATTACCGGTAACTAGCGAAAACAGGTAATTTGAGCCTAAACAAAGGTTGAACTAAATTACCAAAGCAATATTTTTCACATCCGGAAATGCCCGGCTGTTTCTCATTTCCTGATACCTATTGGAAAGGCATTCCCTGAAATAACAAGACGATGCGCTCCAAATGATAAATTTTTCAATATCTTTAGGCCGTTGTTCACGAATCGCAGTATAACTTTGTGCCCCCGGCATCAAGGGGTTAGCATAATGAAAATTAAGAGTTTATTGGATTCATTTATTAATAATCATTCAGATAGCCAATACATAAACGATCGGATTGCTTGTGTGCCGGCTGTTAACTATATTTACTGATGGGGAAATTTAAACTTATTGTTTTATTCTTATTCTGTCTGTCTGCCAGCCGCACTTTGGGCCAGGATCCTCATTTTTCAAATTTCAATAATAATAAGCTTTACTATAACCCTGCCTATACCGGAATTGATTACGGGATTTCGATAAATGCTGCATATCGCAGGCAATGGCCAAAAATTCCCAGTAAATTTCAGACAACTTTTTTTGCTTTTGATGAAGGAGTGAGGGTTGCAAGGGGGTTAGGAGGATTTGGGCTGGTTGTGGTTTCGAATACTGAAGGCGAAGGGATACTGCAAAATTATACTATAGGAGTTCCGGTTTCGGCACGGATTCCAATTGCGGCAAAATCACTGATCCAGGTTGGAGTAATGCCGTCTATCGGGTTCAATAGTATTAATTGGGACAGATTTGTTTTCAGCGGACAACTAAATCCGTATTACGGTAATATTTATCCCACAGGATTTGTCCCTCCTGATGCCGGAGTCAGTCGTAATTCTTATGTCGATATCTTCAACATCGGCAGTGTTTTCAGGTATGAGAATACATCACCGCAAGCTAATTCATCCAAGTTCTACCGGAAATTTGAAGTTGGACTGTCCGCTTTTCATTTATCGCAGCCTAACCAATCTTTTACAAACTCATCAGCACCGCTTTTTGCCAAGTATGTATTCTCAACCAATTATACTTTCTCAGCTTCCCTGAAATCGGCAGGTTTAATGTTTATTGAACCATCCTTGTTATGCGAATCGCAATGGAAAATGTTTTCGTATTTGGTTGGAGTACGTACATCATTAGTTGATTCAAAAATAGATTTTGGTATCTGGCTCAGAAACAAGGATACAAACCTGAAAAACACTGATGCAATTGTGGTGCTGTTTGCCTACCGTTTCCTTGTTAATAAGGAAAGTAATACAATACTGTTTACTTCGTTGTCCTACGACATTACCACATCAAGATTGGTTGATGCAAGCAGGGGAAGTCCTGAAATCTCATTAAGCCTCGTACTTAATAACAAGTCATTTTTTAAAGACAGACCAGATGAATGCGATGAAGGCCGCAAATGGAACAATAAAAGCGGCACATCAATTCGGATGAAGTAATTTAATGTGAAATAAACACAAATTGCTGCATAGTAAAGTTTAAAATTCAAAAATAAAGGAGGAATACTTTAGCCAGTATTTCAGAATCAGTTTACTGGCTCGTTAAAAATAGCATGTATAAAAAATCCTACACCGGGGAATGCCAGAATTACCTGATTAAAGTTACCGTTCCATATGTTTTGCCTTTATCACCTTTCCAATATGTTCCATCTGTAAATTTCGCTGACGCTCTCCAGGCATATACGTCCTGAGGATAAAGGTTTCCGTTGGAATCCCTTCCATTCCATCCTTCCGAAGGCATACCATCAACCAACGCTGATGATTGCCAGATGAGATTACCCCAGGTATCAAATATTTGTATGGTATATTCCGTAAGTCCAATTCCTTTAGGCAGGAAAAGGTTTTCAGCAGGATCAGGATGTTCCGGAATAAGGGCATTTGGTACAAATAATCCATTGAAATTAATAGGCAGATGCACCTGGGCTGTGTCGGTACACCCTAACTGATTCCGGGTTATAAGTGAAACCAGGTAATCACCATTATTACTGTATAATACAGGCTCATTCACTGCACATAAGGAAAGCGCCTGGCCATTTCCAAAATCCCAGGAACACTCTGTCGTACCTGATGAGGAATTTATAAACGAAACATGTTCAGGATAGTTTCCGGTGGTGGTATAAGTAAATTGACTTTTCGGACTAGGGAAAACCTGTATTTCAATATTACTCGAATCCTTGCACCTGCTGCTGTTTTCTGAGATAAGTTTTATCAGAAAGAGCCCTGCAGAATCAAAAAGATGAGTTGGGTTTGTAGTAAAAGCAATATCCTTTCCAAAATTCCATAAGTGAGTGCTACCCTCATCGCCTTTGAATGTTATCTGTACCGGTGCACAGGCTGATGTATCGGGCAGGATAAAGGAAACTGGCGAAGGTTTAATTGTAACTTGCTTGCTTGCCATCCCATAACATGCAGGAAATCCGGAAGCCGATTTTCCGCTTACACTCACTTCATAGGTACCAAAATTTTTGTAGGAATGATACGGATTTGATAATACAGATGAATCACCATCGCCGAAATACCATACTTTGCCCGCCAAATCAACATTTGAAGAAAAGTTAAAAAGCAATGGCTCTTTCTCACAGGCCTCGTTGTTCGAGGTTATATTAATCTGTGGTGCAGGATTTATTGTAATGGTATCATTGGTTTCGTCGTATCCACATCCGTTATCGACATATAGTTTTGCAACATATTTACCTGACCGCGTGTAAATGTGGCATGGATTTTCCAGAGAAGATCCCTGGCCGTCACCGAAATCCCACGAAAGATTAGTAATTCCAAAGCTCGAAGTATCTGTTGAATAATTCCGGAAACAGAACGCATCGCCTTCGCATCCCTTGAAGTCATCAACATTAAAGAATGCAGTTACCGTATTAGGTTTAACAATCAGGTCACGTGAAAGGGTATCACTTCCACACCCGTTGTATGAAATCAAAGTGATCACATATATTGATGAACTGTTGCCTGTAGTATAGCTATGAACAGGTTCTGGTTGGGTAGATGTTTTCCCGTCACCGAAATTCCAGTAATAGGAATCGGGTGCCCCCAGCGTAACATTTTGAAACTTAACCTCTACAGGCGAGCAATCCCAGTTATGCAGCATTCCAAAGTCGACCAGTGGCTTAGGATGAATACGCACAGAATCGGAATACACCAGCTCTTTACAAAAATTACCGGACGTAAAGCGTATGTATAGTACCGTATCCCGGATAAGACTGCCAGTGTAGATTATTGAGTCGGGAGGAATCAGCGAATTACTCGTTATGCCATTTCCAAAATCCCAGGAATAGGATGATTTTTTATTATACTGCGTTGTATCAATTGAAAAATATGTGGTAAGCGGGCCGCATCCTTCTTTATGCGACAGCTGAAAAAATGGTTTTGGCGGCGGACCTGTGATAGCAATAAGCAACGAATCCGAAAAAACACATCCCAATCCGGAAGTAGCGGTTAATTTAACTTTATAGGTTCCTTCATTCACATAGGCATGTCCAGGCTCAAATTGTGCGGATGTGATGCCATCGCCGAAATCCCACAAATAGGTTTTGGCATTAGTACAATTATTAGTGAAAGAAACAGGAACATTTATACAGGCCGGAATATCAAAATTAAAATTAACAACCGGGAGTTCCAGAACTTCAACCGGTTTTACAACTGAATCGGTGCATCCACTTTCATTTTCAACCAGGAGCGTGACAGGATAAGTACCCGGATTCAGAAAATAATGCGGAGGGTTTTGCAATAGCGAGGTATAACTATCTCCGTACTCCCAAAGCCACTTAGATAGGTTTACTCCCCCACCCTGCGACTGATCCTGGAAAAAAGTTGTTTCGCCAGAACAAACATTGCCAGCTGAAAACCCGGCTTTGGGTGAAGGCTTTACATTTACAATCATGCTATCGGACCTGAAACAGCTTCCACTGCCGGTGCTGTAATAGAGCTTATAATTTCCAGCCGACGCAGGATCAAAATAACCATCGGCCATTACATCCTTTCCTTTCCAAGTGCCACCTACCGGGGTCCCAACCAGGAATACGCTGTCATTTGAGCAGATTGACCGGTTTCCACCTGCGCTAACAGTCATATCTGGTTCTTTAACTGTTACGGTCATCCTGTCTGAACCCGAACAGTTATTGTTGTCGATGAAGGTATAAATAAGGTCAAATTTTCCAACCCCCGCTGGTGTATATAATCCGCCTGCTGTAACATTCAGCCCTGTCCAGGTGCCTCCCGGAGGAGTTGCTGATAGTTGTTCTGCTATTGGCTGATTACAGAAAGTCACATCCTCAGCTAAAACTGTTGGAAATGGCAAAACGTTAATCTGTAATTCATCGGTATTCGAACATTTCGAAGTGTTGTCGGTATAAGAATATATAAGGGAGGAAACCCCGGTTCCTGGTTTTGAAGGGTCGAAAATACCCAGTCCGCCATCAGTAATCCCGGTGCCGGACCAGGTGCCACCTAAAGGATTTCCGGTTAAAGTGAGCAAACCACTATTGACGCATACCAATGCATCTGCACCTGCATTTACTATTGGTGCCTGTAAAACCTTGACCACTAACTTATCTTCTCTCAGGCAATTACCTGTTCCCTTGCTATATGTTAATGTATAATCGCCGGCAGAGACAGGAGAAAAAATCCCGGCAGCACTGATATTGCTTCCTATCCAGGTTCCACCTGATGGATTTGAAAGTATCTGAAAATCTCCGCTGTTCACACAAACTGCAGTATCATTGCCGACTTTTACAGGAACCGGAGTAAATACCTCAAAATTGTTACTGGTGCTGTCAATGCTACCGCATCCGTTTGTAGCTTTAACATTTACCTGGTAATGCCCTGCCTGCGAAAATACGATGGAAGGATTTTGAGATGCTGAAGTTGAAGTTCCATCAAAAGCCCAGCCAACAGCCGGATTCACCGACCATAAATAGGCTGTTACAGCACTGCCGTTAGTCACATAAGTGGCATTTCCTGTATAAGTAAATGGAAAGCAATTATTTGGGATAAGAGGTAGAGCGACTGATGGTATATCATTTGCCTGAATTGTGATTGTTGTGCTGGTGCCCCCGCATTTATTATTTACAGTGAGAGTTACTGAGTAGGTTCCGGCAACAGTAAACTGCAGTTCAGGGTTTTTAGAATAACTGCCGGTATTGTTACTAAAGCTCCATCCTAAGTCAGGACTTACACTCCAGGTGTATAGCAAATTGGCTGAGTCGATTGATTTATTTATAAATCTCACAGGAAAAGGCACACAGCCGTTAGTGGCATTGGCCTCTGCTACAGCAGTAGGCATAGTTTGAACAAGTATGTCTTTGGTGATTTTCCGACTGCCGCATTTATTCGTAGCAGTTAAAGTGATGGTGTGCGGGCCGTCTATAGGATATTTTTGGCATGGCGGATTCTGTGCGGGAGATGTATTGCCGTTTCCAAAATCCCAGAAATATGTTGTAGTCCTGTCGCAATTGGTGCCATAACCTCCCGGGGTGGTATAGTTCGTGAAGCAAAAATCTCCGGATTTCTCACATCCTATGGCAGAATTTATATCAAAATCCGGTATAGGAGCATTCGACATTGAAATTCCACCAATAGTTACTGGTGTATTCTTACATGAGTTTATAGCGGTTACTTTAACCGAAAACACATTGTCGGGCTTCCCACAGGATGTTGAATTAAAAATATGGGATATTTTCCCGTTGTTGACTGCGACTGAATCCTTCGTCCAGAGGAAGGTTGGGGTGTTATCCCCGAAATCCCACAAATAAGTCGTCCCGGGTGAATTTCGCTCATCTTTTGATAAAGTAAACGGAAACGTTTGTGGCGCACAACCTTCTGTGCCGCCATCTGACGCTAAACCTACTGCCGGATTGGATTGATTCTTTACAATATAAGTGGTTTTGCCATTGCAGCCATTTTCAGTTATCGCAGTAATGGTGAGGCTGAATGCCCCGAGCTTTGTATAGGTATGGTCGAAAGTGAATTTACCAGGCGGAACACCGGTAAGCGAGTCGCCATCACCCCAATTCAGATTATAACTCAATATACAAGGTAAACTGGAGGGTGCAGTAATATTTTGAACCTTTATATCGAAATCAGCTGAATCAGGCGTCGGAGAATTGCTGCAATTGCTGAAAGGCTCAGGATTAAGTATATCCGTAAGTTGAGGATTAGTTATCTGTTTAACATGTACTTCCCCGCCAATAGATTCCGAAATATTAAGTCCATTGGTTGTATCAGTAACAATTAAAATCGGGGCGAAAGTTTGAAAACTACACCCATAAGCTACGTAAGTATGAACAGGGTTCGCTAATTTAGAAGTAACTCCATCCCCAAAGTTCCATAAAAAAAGTTTAGTGGAGTTGTTAGGGCTTGTAACGGTTGATTTAAATTTTACAGAAGTTCCCGAACAGGCACTATCGGGTGTAAAAGTAAAGGATACCGCAAGCTGTGCGTATAAAAACGATGGCATTAAACACATGAAAAACAGGATACTATACCACTTAAACATGGTACCTGCTTTCCTGCAATTCCATCGAAAGCAGGATATTTTTTTTATACCGGAAGTATTGCAGGAACCGTATAATTTAGTCACAGAAAAGCTTCTTTAAATTCAGATTTTGTAATTCCGGATTTCTCAATTGTGAAGATAGTTTTTAGGGCGATTATAGTGAGCACCCTTCTAAAAATATATCAAATCAGCATAAATGCATGTTATGCCAAAATGACATTTCGCAATAAAACTACTCCGCGCTATCGAAATCCGGATGCTCAAAATAGTCAGTAAATATAGAGAAATTTATCATTAAAAAACCTGTAATTATTCAGTTCATTCAAAGCATTTTCAAACAGATATGTATCACAGGTTCCATTTGCCGGGATTGTTTCACTGAATTTCAAATATCTTAATAGAATTACTGATGTTAATTTAGACCATGACTATAATTCTGAAACTGCATTTTCTATCAACTGAATTTTCAAATGCTATCAATTGAATAGATAGTGCTACTATATATCTAGAAACGTAGATATATTTGTGCATAATAAATAAAAAAGCGAGATGACACAGACAAGACCAACTTTCAAATCCCACTATGATAATTTCATCGGCGGGCAGTTTGTAGCTCCTGTAAAAGGAGCTTATTTTGACAATAGCAGTCCGATTGACGGTAAAGTGTTTACCAAAGCAGCTCGTTCGAGCAAGGAAGATATTGAATTAGCGCTGGATGCAGCGCATAAGGCATTTCTGACGTGGGGCAAAACTTCGGCCGCTTATAGGGCAAGCATTCTGAATAAAATTGCTGACGTTCTTGAAGCCAATCTTCAATACCTGGCAACCGTTGAAACCATTGACAATGGTAAGCCTATCCGCGAAACCGTAAATGTGGATCTTCCACTGGTCGTTGATCATTTCCGCTATTTTGCAGGTGTTATCCGTGCTGAAGAAGGAAGCATATCCGAACATGACGAAAATACGGTAAGCATTTGTATTCCTGAGCCCATTGGCGTAGTAGCACAAATCATTCCATGGAATTTCCCTTTATTAATGGCCACCTGGAAAATAGCTCCTGCCCTGGCATCGGGTTGTTGCACGGTTGTAAAACCGGCATCCGTAACACCTACTTCTATCATGTGCATGATGGAATTAATCAAGGATATAGTTCCTGCTGGAGTTATAAATGTAGTAACAGGTTTGGGTGCGGAAATAGGTAAGCCATTGGCACAATCACCCCGTATTTCGAAAGTATCCTTCACCGGCGAAACCACTACCGGGCGTCTGATCATGCAATACGCATCCGAAAACCTGATTCCTGTGACAATGGAGCTAGGTGGTAAATCGCCGAATATCTTTTTCCCTTCTATTGCGGATGCCGATGATGACTTTTTTGATAAAGCTATCGAAGGTGCCGTTTTGTTTGCGGTAAATCAGGGCGAAGTTTGCACATGCCCTTCGCGTATCCTGGTGCATGAAAGCATTTATGATAAATTCATGAAAAGGGTAATTGAACGAACAAATGCCATTGTGATGGGCAATCCCCTGGACAGCACTACTATGATGGGAGCCCAGGCTTCGAGCGATCAGTATGCAAAAATACAGGCTTACCTGAAACTTGGTGTGGAAGAAGGCGCTGAAGTACTTTGTGGTGGCGATGTAAAAAAATTAGATGGAGAATTAGCCGGTGGATATTACATTCAGCCCACACTTTTAAAAGGTCACAATAAAATGCGGATCTTCCAGGAGGAAATCTTCGGCCCGGTTGTATGTGTTACCACTTTTAAAACTACCGAAGAAGCCATCGAAATCGCCAACGATACCATGTATGGATTAGGTGCCGGAGTCTGGACAAGAGATGCCCACGAAATATACCAGGTACCGCGTGCTATAAAAGCAGGCAGGGTTTGGGTAAATTGTTACCATCTGTATCCAGCACACGCTCCGTTTGGCGGATACAAAAAATCCGGTTTTGGTAGGGAAAACCATAAAATGATGCTGGGTTATTACCGTCAAACCAAGAACATGCTTATTTCGTACGACAAAAAGAAGTTGGGCTTCTTTTAGGAATACTGATTTTTAAAATAACAAATGCCGGTAAGTTATACAGCTTACCGGTATTTTCATAAACCGGGAGGAATCAATGATACCAAGAGTAACAGTAAGTGCTGAAGCCTCAGAAATAATATGGCAGTTAAAAGAAAATTTCGGCGATTTAATGTTTCATCAGAGCGGTGGCTGTTGCGATGGCTCCCAGCCCATGTGTTTCGAAAAAGGAGATTTTATACTCGGAAGCAGCGATGTATGCCTCGGGACTATCGATGAATGCGAATTCTGGATGAGTAAGGATCAGTTTGAATACTGGAAACATACCAGTTTAAATATACATATCACCAAAGGCATGGGCTCCAGCTTCTCACTCGAAATACCAATGGGATTAAGGTTTATTACGCTTTCCAGGTTATTTACAGAGGAAGAATTAGTTGATCTTGAACCACTGCGGTTTGTGGAGGATTGATTAATGCTTGTTGTTTAATTGCTGATATTGCCTGGGTGTGATGCCTTCATGATGTTTAAATGCCCGTATAAAATAATTGCAGTCATCAAAGCCAGCTTCAAACGAAATATTTTTGATGTATAAATTCTTATTCTTTAAAAACCGCTTGGCGAGTTTAATCCGTTCCAGTATGATAAATTCAACAGGACTAATACCCAATTCCGTTTTGAATAATCTGTATAAGGATGAAGTGCTTATGCTTGCAGTATCTGCAATTGATTTCAAGGTTAATTTATCGGTAAGCTTTCCGCGTATGGACGAAACGATGTGAGAAAGACAGGTATTTGTTTCCCGGAGCTCGTCTTCATCAATATCTTTCAATGTCTGGCATTGTATAATGCTGATCAGCAATTCCTGCAAAGTCAAGTCTGCCAGCACATCTTTTGTAATTGAAGTGCTTTGGCAGATATTGATAAGCTTGTTTATAGTCAATGCCAGTTCTGCATTATTATAAAAGAAGAAATTACGTTCGTTGAGTTTCCAGAAATTTTCGCGCCCTTCCCTGGGGTATTTCTCATTTAAAAACTGGAGTGTATTTATTATTTTTTTATTGTCGACAGCTAATGCAAGGCATTGAGTCGGATTATCCAGTGACGCTTCAGGGAAATCGATCTTCATTTCCACATTAGCCGGAATAATTACAGAATCACCTGGCAGGTAATTGAATCCGGGCTTGTCGAACAAATGCATTACCTTTTTACCTTTTAGCATGCTGGTAACAACCAGGTCGTTGAACTTTAAACTAACAGCTTCTGATTTTTGGTATGTCTCAAACAGGTTAAGTTCGCAGTGTTCCAGGTTATAAATAGTTCTGTTTTCAATGAGAGTTTTCAGAGAACCTTCTTTTGTTAATACGGGTGAAAGCGGTACTATCCGGTTTTTTGCCATTTTGCTCGTATGAAAAATGTATTCCTGGTTGAGGTATAATTTAAAAAAACAGATTGCAGTAAGAATATTCTGTTATTAACAACAAAATGCTATTCATGGCTTTTTGAATGGTTTTATGAAATAGCTTTTGGATTTAGCGGCTATTTTGAAGGATATAAATGTAGTTATATTTATCTATATATATATGTTAAATATTGCTAAGCATAAAATTTTAGTGCAAAATCTGCCTGGTCAGGCTCTTTTTGGAACGTTAAATCAAAATTTCACAACTGAGAATCCTTTAAAAAGGGACGCTATTTCACAAAAGTTGTATGTATTTGTGCCCACATAAATAAAAAACCGCTCATAAACTAATGTTTAACAAGCGGTTAGATAAACTATCAGTGCCCAGAACAGGACTCGAACCTGCACAGCCGTAAGGCCACTGGTCCCTGAAACCAGCGTGTCTACCAATTTCACCATCTGGGCAGATGGATCTTCAATTTGTGTGATGAGTGCCCAGGACAAGACTCGAACTTGCACATCCTTAAGGACACCAGCCCCTCAAGCTGGCGTGTCTACCAATTTCACCACCTGGGCAATTTTTTATTTAAAGAACTTTTGTATGCTGTAATCTCATTATCTATTCTGAAAGTCAGGCTCTTATGAATGCAATCCCGATAATCATCCGAATCACCACCTGGCTAAAGCGGGTGCAAAGATAATACTTTTCCGAAACGATAAACAATCAAAAAAGAAATATTTCACAATTGCGAAGAATCATCAATTTTCGATTAATTCGATTTGACATGGCAGCCGAACTAAAGTTTATCGTATTGAATATGAATATATTATGCAAAAGAATGATTCAACCTCGCTATAATAAACTTAGTATTTCTATAAAATACTTTCATGTAAAACCAATTTTGTTAACTTTGACAACTGCACATAAAAACCTTGTTATGTTTACCAAAGACGACCTTAAGCAATTGCAATCGCGTGGAAGCGATGTGAAAGTAGTTGAAGCACAGATAGATAATTTCCGAAAAGGATTTCCATTTATTAACCTTGACCGGCCGGCAATTGTAGGCGATGGCATAAAAGCTTTCAACCAGCGAGATGCTAAAAAGCTCTCGTATTATTACGATTCCAATTCGAAACGCTACGAAGTGCTGAAATTTGTTCCTGCCTCGGGCGCGGCTAGCCGCATGTTCAAGCATTTATTCGAATTTATGGAATCCTTTTCCGGTTCAGAAGAGGATATCAAAAAGCTTCAGACTTCGCCTAAGCTAAAATTAATAAAAGACTTTTTTGAACGTATCCACGACTTTGCTTTTTATGATAAACTATCAAAAGCACTGAGCAAGGATGATTACAATATCAATGAATGCCTCGCGAAAAAAGAATATAAAATCATTATCGATTACCTACTGAACCCTGTAGGGCTCAATTACGCCAACCTTCCCAAAGGACTGCTTACTTTTCACGCCTATCCTGACGGTGCCCGCATGTCGATCGAAGAGCATATGGTGGAGGCCGCCAACTATTGCAAGGACAAAGAAAAACGCGCAGCAATTCACTTTACCGTTTCGCCCGAACATGCCGATATGTTCCTCGATGAAATTAACCGTGTAAAAGAAAAATACGAGGATCTTTTTGATCTCACTTACGAACTTACATTCTCCTTGCAGAAGTCTTCAACTGACACCATTGCAGTGGATATGCAAAATAAACCTATCCGTGAAGCCGATGGCAAACTAATGTTCAGGCCGGGCGGACACGGTGCTTTGATCGAAAATCTGAATGACCGTGAAAGCGAGATTGTTTTTATCAAAAACATCGACAACGTGGTGCCCGACAGCATGAAACCAGACACGTATCTTTATAAAAAAGTTTTGGGTGGCTACCTGTTCGAATTGCAGGATGCTGTTTTTGAACATCTTGAAACCCTTGATGATAAACCGGATGATGAAGACCTGAGAACAGTTCTGCGTTTTATAAAATCAAAACTGGGTTTTGTAGTTGATCCCGATTTCAGCAGTATGGCCCGTGAAGATAAAATTGATTACCTCCATCAAAAACTAAACCGCCCTATAAAGGTTTGCGGTATGGTTAAAAATGAAGGTGAACCTGGTGGTGGACCTTTTTGGGTTAAAGAACCGACCGGGGAAATTTCGCTTCAGATCGTTGAATCATCGCAGATCGACATGGATAATGCAAAGCAGAAAGATATTCTCGGCAAATCAACACACTTCAACCCGGTTGACCTGGTTTGCGGCGTACGCGATTATAAAGGCAAAGTTTTTGACCTGCGTAAATTTGTTGATCCGTCAACAGGTTTTATCTCCTATAAATCGAAAGATGGCAAAGACCTCAAAGCACAGGAATTACCCGGCTTATGGAACGGTGCCATGGCTAACTGGCTTACAGTTTTTGTTGAAATTCCAATCAGTACATTTAATCCTGTGAAAACAGTGAATGATTTGCTGAGAAAGGAGCATCAATAAGAGAATCCCTTCCTTCTGTATTTTAACTATTTCCTATATTACTATTTAAATTTTATTACATTGAAACTGGTTAATGTTTTTATAATAGCCATATTAATGGTGCTGAAAGTGTATTCGCAGGATGCCCGGGGAAATTCCCGGATCGGGTTTTATTTTGATATCAACAATAATTTACTTCCCGGGTATTGCGATCAGGATTTTGATCCAAAGGAACAATTCTTTGTGAAATTTACGATTGGAGAGAAATATACTCCCGGTTATTTCTACAGCAAGGATTTAAAAAGAACCTCAGGATTATTAAAGTATTCGCAGGATCTTGCTCGCCCGACTTTCAAATCGGACAAATATTCTGAAGTCCGGGAGATATTACCTAACGAGTGTTCAGGATACGTTATCGGAACAGATTCGTTTGGAATAATCACAAATTTTAATGTCGAACGAACACTCGGCGGTTTTAAATCCAACAGAAGAGAATTTGCTGAAGTAATTGAAAATGTTGGCAATCTCGTTTTTTACAAGCATACGCGAGTCGGGATGAATAACATAGTCTATACCTATCTTGTAAAAGCCGATACGGCAGAAGAATACATTAGTTTCCCCAGAACTGCTAACAAATTTAAAGAAACATGCTTGCCTGTTTTCGGAGAATTTACAACAATAAAAGAGCAAATTGAACAGGGAAAATATAACGCCGATGATATACCGATAATGGCTAAAATGCTAAAATACAAGTGGAATTTCGATCATAAGGAACGAATTTATTATACATCATCATGGGACGAAGTGGATGAAGCTGAGAAATCATGCTATTATGCTGTTATTGAATCAATAAAAGATTCGATTTTTCATCTCAACTATTTTACTAATAATGATTTGCCTCTGTATGAAGGCAATTATTCTTCATTTTATCCCGAGAAGAAAACCGGTGAGTTCAATTGGTTTTATCCTGACGGAAAAATCAGGAAAACCATACTCTATCAGAACAATACTGCGCAATTAATGACCTTATTCTATCCTAACGGAAATAAACAGGCTGAATATTATACAGATTATATCAACACTTTTGTTAAACAAGCTTATAACATAAACGGAGAAAAATTAATTGACAGCACCGGTAACGGTATCCAACTTGTCTACGATTCTATTACAAACAGGCAACTAACATTTGAATTTACCAGACACAGGTTAGTCAGTTCCAGCTATATAGATCAATTCGGCCGTAAACTATTTCAACGATGTGAAAGGAATGCAGAAATCATTAATTCAAAGCAATTCCAGAAACAGCTTAGCAAAAAAGTTGAATATCCTTTGAATTCCATAGGGAAATACGAACATGGAATTGTTTTGGTAAAATGTATTGTTGAACCCTCGGGGCTGGTTTCAGACATGCGGATTATAAAAGGGTTAAATACTGAATGTGACAGCCTGGTTCTGGCTTATTTTTCAATAATGACAAAGGAAAAAACGTGGACGCCGGCAATAGCAGCAAAACAGAAAGTAATACAGGAAATTGTTATTCCTGTTGACTTTGCTATTTCTGGATTCTCGAGATACAGTACTAATTATAATTATTTCTGGATGCAGAACAACATGCTGATGCAACAAAATATGATGCAGCCCCAGATTCCTGCTAATTTAAGGACTACTTTTTAAATGATACTTCTGAAGGAAAATGATTATTTTTTCTAGAAATTACTGATACCATATGTCTCTGTTGCAAACTTGCATTACCTGTTAATTTTTATCTTTGGACCAATAAACATAATTCAGATTTCGATAAAAAAACATGATGAAAAATAAAACATCCAACTACGGAACTCTGGCTATCATTTTTGTCAGCTTTACAATTATTGTGGTTCAGACACTCAGGGCATCCTCTACAGCTAATGCTTATACCTATGCCGGTCTATGTTTAATGATACCATCACTTGTGTGTTTTGCTATTGCCCGCATACAACTGGGAAGTTCATTCCAGGTAACTGCCAAGGCAAATGACCTGGTTACGGATGGCATTTACAAGAAAATCCGGCATCCGGTCTATGTATTCGGATCTCTTTTTTTGCTGGGAGTTATTCTCTTCATCCATCAGTTTTACGTGCTGATCATCTGGGCTGTACTTATTTATATACAAACAATACGTATTAAGAAGGAAGAAAAAGTCCTGGGAGAAAAATTCGGAGAGCAATATGAAAAGTATAAAAAAGGAACCTGGTTTTAGAGTTTTGGTTCGGCTGTGTGGCAAATACAATCCAGGATATTATTAGGTTCCATATCTGTATTAAAAGATTACGGTGCCAGCCTGCTCACCTCCCATATATTCCCTTCCAGCAAATATTGTATCCTGTCGTGCAACCTGCCTGGCCTGCCCTGCCAAAATTCCATGCGATCTGGCTTTAAGCGGTAACCGCCCCAATGGATCGGACGGGCAATATTTTCGCTTCCATCCATAAATAAAAGTTTTTCACGTTCCTCCTCCAACTCAATTCGGGATGCGATGGATGTGCTTTGCGGAGAAATAACGGCATTAATACGGCTTTCGAGTGGCCGGGAATAAAAATATGCGTCCGATTCATCGGCATCCACTTTCCCGATAATTCCTTCAATCCTGACTTGCCTCTCCGTAAGCGGCCAGAAAAAAGTCAGCGCGGCTGCATGATTTCCACTGATTTGTATTCCTTTGCGGCTGAGGTAGTTGGTGAAAAACACAAAGCCATGATCGTCGAACGATTTAAGTAACACCACGCGTGCCGATGGCCTCCATTCCGCTGAAACTGTGGCCAAAACCATTGCTGTGGGCTCTGGCTCGCCTGATTCCATCGCATCTCTGAGCCATTCCCTGAACCAATTAACAGGCTCAACCGGGAAATCTTCTCCATGGATTGCGCCTTGCTGGTAATCTTTACGAATATCTCGTAGGTCCATTCTATACGTTTTAAATCCCGTTTACAAAAAGCAGGGTAAATATAAACAAAATATTTATCAGTATGTTTTACAACCATTAGCTTAAACTCATTGCAGAACTCTATGATTTCATATCTTCGCACTGGAATTCAGAAAATATAACTTTGTCTGTACCTATGAGATTTTTTATTCTTTTGATTTTACTTTCTTTCCTATTCTCATTCAGCACAAAGGCGCAGAAAGCGGGGGAATTTGATAATAAAAAATATGTTTCCGGTTTAAAAAAGGATCGGGCACAAAAAGATATTGAGATGCGTACGGATGAAAAATCACCCATTCCGGATGAAGAAAAAGCAATTTTTAAAAAGCTGAACTATTACAAACCAAACACTGAATTTCGCAAAGTTGCTGTTTTTACCCGATTCGACCAGGCAACGCACTTCCTGATGAAAACCTCTACCGAACGACTTCCAGAATATTCTGTTTACGGGGTTGTTAATTTCAGTCACGATGGAAAGAAATATTCTTTGAACATATATCAGAACATTGAACTGGTTAAAAAACCTGAGTATGAAAAACATCTCTTTGTGCCGTTTAATGATGAAACCAATGGAAAAGAAACATATGACGGCGGTAGGTTTTTGGATCTTTCCGAAACCGGGGCTGATACGCTGGTGCTGGATTTCAACCTGGCCTATAATCCGTATTGCGCCTATAATCATAAATACTCCTGCCCTATTCCGCCTCAATCAAACAACCTGAATATAAAGATTGAAGCCGGCGAGAAAAAATGGCATAAGTAGCTAAATACATGATAGATTCAGAATTATAAATCCCTAAACAAAAACTACCTATACATTAACCAGTGATTTAAATTATGGTAAAAATAGTTGAAACAGCTAATACCATGATGACCTTCAGGCGATTGATCCGAAGGCCGAAATACCGGTATATGGTGGTTAACCGAATAGTACCGCATGTTCCATGGATGGTGCTTTTTGCTATGGCTGTGTTCTTCTATAAAGCGCGTATTTTTGCTGAATCGGGACTGTATTTTTCACAGATAATCAATAACCAGACTTTCTATGTTGAATGCCAGCGTATTATATCTGGTATTTCGCAGATCATTCCACTTATCGGGGTGTGGCTGGGAGTAGAGATCAGGTATTTATTGCTGTTTTATTCTCTAAGTCCTGTAATATTCTTCTACATACTTTTTCTTTTTGTTTATTACGGTCTCCGTGACAGGCGCTCGGGTCTGCTGATCATTCTGTCTCAAACGGTCGGTATTGTGCACAGTTTCTTTATTCCTGTTTTTGAACTTTATTATGCTGTGCCTTTGCTTATTACTTTTTATGCCATCTGGAGATTACCTTTCCGTAATAATACCCTTTATATTCTCCTTGCACTTGAAGTTCTAATACTTTTAAGCCATCCGCTGGCATTTATGCTTTTTGGCTACCTGCTTCTGTACGACTTCCGGAAGGAAAATGCCAAACCATTCAGATTGTACATTCCGGTAATACTGGTTTTCCTAGGTGTGCTAGTGTTCAAGTATTTTTTAATGTGCGATTACGAAGCAAGTAAAATGGCGTGGCAGTTTAATTACGCACAAAACGAGCAATACCTGCTGTTCCGAAATCCCGGGTATTACGAAACCATCGGCTTATTTATGCTTCGTTACTATTTTGAAATCCTGATAGCTTTTATCATAGTAATATTTACGCTGGTTAAAAGGAAACAGTGGTTCAGGGTACTGGTTGTAGCCGGTACTTTCTGCGCATATTTATTCCTGGTAAATTCAGCTAATACACTTGTGCCTTCAAGTTACATGGAGCAGATTATGTTTCCATTTTTTGCCATAGTTTTTATACCTTTAATCTACGGGTTTCCATCTGTTGGAAGGCAAGGGCTGATGAATATTTCAATATTGTTGGTGTCGGCACTTATTGCATACCGGCTGGTAGTTATATATGTGGGTGGCGAGGTATTTATGAAACGAATATCCCAGATGGAACAACTTATTGATGCTGCCAGGAAGAAAGGGGGAAGTAAGTTTATAGTAACCAAACACCTTGCTGATCATGATTACACACTATTTAACTGGTCGTATCCGATTGAAAGCATGCTCCTGAGTGGCCTTGATGGCAATGATCAAACTATTACCCTGATTCCTGACGAAGATTTCAATGCAGATAATTCGAATGAAAAAATCGCTGCCAACCACTTTATTTACAGGAAACAGGAACTCAAAGGATACAACTGGCTCAATAAAAAATATTTCCATTTTGACATTGGCCCTTACCGTCTTTTTAATGATTCCACACCAAATTCAAATATCGCTTATACTGCAAATAATCTGCGTATTGATATTGATTCAAAAAAGATATACCCGGCCATGGATACAGTATGGATACCGATAACTATTATTAACGAGGGAAAGACAACGGTTTATTCGGGTAAAAACAACAAGATATTTATATCGTACTTTTGGGTGGCAAATAATGATGTATTAAACTGGAACGAAATCAGGACTCCATTACAATCGGATATCACAGGCATTATACAGCAGGATATTAAAGTTGCGGTGCCCCGGCAGAAAGGGAGAATGCAACTTAAAGTCGATATTATCGCTGATGATAACTGGCTAGGGATTTCAAGCCTTGAGGATGTCATGGTATACTAATTGCAGGTTAAAAATCGTTAGATGTAATTGCAAAATACTTCTCTTCTGCCTTTTTCCGTGCAAAATAGAAGAAATGCAAATTCCCGGCTTTCAAGCCGGGATAAAAAAGAGATAAAGAAAAATAGTTTCAAAAAAAACAGACAAAGAAAAAATCATATTTCATAATCACTAAAAGAAAACAGAATAAAGAAAATGAAAAATACAGTTACTTTGTTTTTTGCTTTTATTTTTAGCACGGGATTACTTGCTGCTGAAAAAGGTTATAAAATTACAGTAAAACTCACAGGTTCAGCCGATACGGCTCTGCTCCTGGCGCACTATTATGGTTCTAAACAATACCTCGACGATACAGCCTACAGGAACAAACAAGGTTTTTATGTTTTCGAAGGCACGGAGAAACTGAAGGATGGAATGTATATTATAGCCGGTACAAATAAAAACAAGTATTTCGACTTTTTCGTTACAGGTACGCAACCGCTCGAATTGGCCTGCGACCCGGCTAATGTTGTTAATACCATGCAGGTAAAGGGATCGGATGACAATAAAGCATTTTATGCCTATATAAAATACCTGGGCAACCTGCAAAAGCAGATTGAACCACTTAATAACTGGATGAAATCTAACAAGGACCGCAAAGATTCTGCAGACATTGTCAAATCACGAATTGAAGATGTTGATAAAGAGGCAAAAGCGTATATTAAAAACTTCTACACTTCAAATCCAGGTTTCCTTTCGGCAAATTTTGTTAAAGCCAACAACGAACCCGAATACCTGCAATACATTACTTCACCTGAAGGAAAAATAGACTCGGCGCTTATGTATCCGACCTACAAAGCGCACTATTTCGACAACTTCACCTTCACAGATCCCCGGCTGATTTACACCCCTGTTTTCGCCTCGAAAATAGATTTATATTTTGACAAACTTGTTGTGCCCATGCGAGACTCACTTGAAAAAGATATTGATCGCGTAATGGATCTTTCTGCTGTAAATAAAGAAATGCTGACATATATGGCATGGTTTTTATCCCTAAAATATGAAACCTCGCAGGTGATGGGTCACGACGCATTGTTTGTATATATAGTTCGCAAATACCTTGAAACCGGCAAAGTTGATTATCTCTATCCCGAAGTTAAAGACAATATCCTGAAACGCATAAATACGCTGGAACCACTTTTGCTGGATAAAGTTGCACCTAACCTGATATTAGTCGATTCCAGCAATGTTGCTCATTCGTTGCTTGCTATCAAAGCCAGGTACACGCTTTTATTCTTCTGGGAAAGCACCTGCGGGCACTGCCAGGCAGAAATGCCCAAGGTGTTAAAGTTTTACGACGAGTTCCATACCAAATATAACGTTGAAATTTATGGTGTAAGCACTGACACTTCGTTTGTAAAATGGAAGGCGTACGTTAAAAAGAACAATATGTCGTGGGTCAATGTTAACGGCCATCTCAGTGTAAGCGGCAACTATCATACACTTTATGACATCCGCAGCACACCGATTATGTACCTGTTGGATGAAGACAAAAAGATACTGACCAAATTCCTCTTAACTGATGACATCAGCAATTTTATCGTAAAAAGGGAAGAAGATCTTGAGAAGAACAAGAAAGTAAAGACGCCTTAGAAAAGTTGTATTCGTTTGAGAGTTTCAGGTTTCATGGCTAGAAATCCGAAAACGCCAGAATTAAAACATGAAATCACAAAATAGAAATTACTTACTAAACCTAATTCACCAACCTGAAAATTGAAAATTGAAACTTGGAACTCTGAAACATGAAACTCTGAAACACGAAACTTACCATTGCCCAATTAACATAACCTGAAACCCAGAAACGTGAAATCTGAAACTCAAAACAACAAAACACAATACACCTCCCCAAAAATATGCATCTGGATCACCGGAGCATCATCAGGAATCGGCGAAGCCCTTGCAATGCAATGGGCAAGTCCGGGAACCAGGATTATTATTTCAGGTCTTGAACACAAGCAACTTGAACCGGTTGCTCTCAACTGCGAACAAAAAGGAGCACAGGTAGAAATCTTACCCTTTGATCTTACCAAAGAAGCTGAAATCATTGAAGCTGTTACCAAAGTTCAGACTTTGGTCCCGAAAATAGATATTCTTGTCAATTGCGGTGGAATCGGGCAGCGATCGTTAATTATAGAAACCCCGGAAGCTGTTTCGCGAAAAATCATGGAAACCGATTTCTGGGGACATGCTACACTTTCCGCCAAAATACTGCCATTTATGGTGAAAACCGGTGGTGGAACTATTGTGGTAATGAGCAGTTTATCCGGGCTATTCGGATTCCCACAGCGCTCCATGTACTGCGCTGCCAAACATGCTTTGCACGGATTCTTCGAGACACTCCGGCTCGAACATCATAAAGACAAAATCAACGTCCTGATGGTTTGCCCTGGAAGGGTAAGGACCAACTTTTCCTTCGGCGCACTTACCTCAACAGGTGGAACTCACGGGCAAATGGATAAAGGCCAGGCTAACGGCGTATCGGTTCAATACACTGCGGCTAAAATTGCCAATGCTGTAAAAAGAAACAAAAAACAGGTCCTGGTTGGAAAGAAAGAATTAATTATGGCTTACCTGAAACGATTCGCACCATGGCTGTTTTATATGATCGCACTGAGGATTGACCCAAATGCGTGATGGGAAATAGTTAAAAGTTAATTGTTAATAGTGAGGTAAGAAACAATTGAAAATTAATCTTTTGAACGCGAAGCATCTGAACCTTTGAACGCAAAGCATCTAAGCCCTAAAACCTAACCCCTAACCCCATTTTTAGAATGAATCAAGTTATAATAAGCGGAATACAACAGCTGGGAATCGGTGTATCGAATGTAGCTGAGGCTTGGAAATGGTATCGCAAATACCTGGGATTGGATATTAAAGTGTTTGAAGAAAGTGCAACCGCGGCTCTGATGTTGCCCTATACGGGTGGCGTTCCTCAGAAACGTCATGCGGTACTTGCACTCAACATGAGCGGTGGCGGTGGTTTCGAGATATGGCAATATACTGAACGAATTCCTCAACCAGCAAAATTTCTTCCCTCTTTAGGTGATTTGGGGATTTTCGCAGCAAAAATCAAAGCCCGGGATGTGCAAAAAACACATGGCTGGTTTACCTCCGAAAAACTTAATGTAAGTGCGATTGCAACCGATCCTGATGGACGTTCCAGTTTCTTCCTGACCGATCCGTACACTAATATTTTCCAAATCATTGAATCGGATAATTGGTATGTGAATGAGAAAAAAAATACCGGCTCAGTTTACGGCGTTATAATTGGTGTTACGGATATTGAGAAATCGATTAAAGTATATTCTGATATTCTCGGATACGATAAAATTGTATCGGATACAAAAGGCAATTTCTCTGATTTTTCATCCCTTAATGGCGGAGATGCTACGTTTCGCAGGGTAATTCTCAAAAACAGCAAGCCGCGTTTGGGAGCCTTTGCAAAATTATTTGGTGACAGCGAAATTGAACTGGTTCAGGTTGAAGGACGGGTTCCCCGCAAAATATTTGAAAACCGTTTCTGGGGTGATCTTGGATTTATTCACCTTTGCTACGATATACAAGGCATGGATACATTAAAAACAGAATGTGCCAGGCTAGGTTCACCATTTACTGTTGATAGTTCTTCATCGCTGGGCAACAGTTTTGATATGGGCGAAGCTGCCGGCCATTTCTCATATATTGAGGACCCGGATGGCACTTTAATTGAATTTGTAGAAACGCATAAAGTTCCTATTCTCAAGAAATTCGGTTGGTATCTCAACCTCCGCAAACGCAATCCGGCAAAGCATTTACCCGATTTTATTGTTAAAATGCTTGGAATTAGCAAGGTGAAGGACTGATTTTTCGGGTCTATATTTGAAAATGGGAAATAGTTAATAGAAGATTGTTTCTTCAAAATTTTCTATTCACAACCTCAAAAGGAAACTATTTTCCATTTTCTATTAACAATTAACTCTTCCAGGCAAAAGCCAACTCTAATTCTTCCAAATCCTGCCATCCTGCACTATATGCCAGGTAGTCTTGGCATCTGAACCTTTTGCAATTGCTTCGTAAAGAGAAAAGGTCATTTTTATTTCCGGGACAAACGGTTTGCCATTTAGCAAATAAGTATCAAATCCAAGTGCCTTCAAATCTGATGTATAGGAATTATTTTTTTCGAAATAAGCTCTTTCTTTGTAATAAAGCATCCTGAGCGCCCATTTCACTTCGTTATCCGGATCGGGAACATAAGCATCAATTCCAGTGCGGGCATTTTTTTCCGAGAACTGCAGAAAACCCCATGTTTCGGGCTGGTGCATAGCTATTACTCCCTGCGGCGACCAAACCCAATTGTTTTCCGGTAACGGTTTCTCTTTCCCTTCAACCAGGTGAGTCCGCTTTTTATATTTTCCATCAATAACATCAACCAGCCATTCAACCCTCGAAAAGTCGATGCGGTATTGTTCTCCCTGAACCGGGAGCTTCCCCGTTGCGCTTAATTCGGTGAGAGCATCAAAAGGAATGGCAACTTCCAAGGTCCAGCCTTTGTCGGTATCTTCAGGACTATTGATGGTTCCATCCACATGAACCGCAGATTTTATCCCGTTGAAATTCCAGTTGTCGATGGCAACATTCTGTTTTACTGCATCACGGTATGGCTTGAGCAACATCAGGTCCCATTGTGTATTTAATGCATTCATTTCATACTCAACATAATGATGTGTATCTCCATCGGGGTCAATAAAAATTTCAAAATCATTGTCATTAAAAATAACACTTTCCCGTTCAGTGAGGTTTGCCCATATATGCGGATCTTCCAGTTCGGCTGCGAGGTAAAGGAAATTGTTATCCCACAGCAATTTAACCCTTGTTTTATATGCAGGTTCCGGTTTCAGACTGCCTTCTATATCGGTAAAATAATCGCTCCAAGGCACATTATGCCAATCGGATTCATTAATTAGGCCATCAATAGTTAATGGTGAGGAACTCCGGAAACATACATAATTCCTGGGATTGACTGAAAGAAAAGATTCCTGCGCCTGTGAGGAAACAGCCAGGAATACCAGGATATTTGCAATCAGTCGTGATATATTTTTTTTCATTTGGAATAAGTTTATGAATACTATTGTTTTTATAAAATAATTTATTCTCAATTCCTTAATTATCAGGTTGATTCAAGTATATGACACCCTTAGCGTGTGCAGAGACTAATCGGTTTTTCCCTCAAAGGAACGAATAAATTTTAATTAAAAAAACTTAGTAACTAAATTTAAAAAGAGCGTATTTTTACAACTTCAATTAATAAAAACATAACCAATAATCCATTCATACACAATAGAATTATTATGAAAAAGATCGTTTTGATTTTACTTTTTTCACTGGCAATTTCGCTCATCACAATGGCACAGAAATCTCCGGCTGATTATGTCAACACTTTCATTGGAACAGGGGGCCACGGGCATACCTATCCCGGAGCCACAATGCCTTTCGGAATGGTACAATTAAGTCCCGACACCAGGCTCGAAGGCTGGGATGGCTGTGGTGGTTATCATTATGATGACAGTTACATTTACGGTTTTTCGCACACACACCTCAACGGAACAGGTGTTCCCGATCTATGCGATTTACTGTTTATGCCCAACACAGGCGAAACCCGCTGGAACAATGGCTCGGATGGAAAACCGGGATATGGATCACATTTTAAACATAGCAGTGAAAAATCAGAACCTGGTTATTATAAAGTAGTTCTGGATGATTACGCTGTTACCGCTGAACTTACCGCAACCACACGGGCCGGAATGCATTGTTATACCTTCCCGTCTGGAAACGCATCAAATATACTGGTTGATCTTTTTCACCGCGACGAAGTGCTGGAATCCTCCATCAAAGTGATTAGCAATACCCAGATTGAAGGCTTAAGACGTTCAAGATCATGGGCGGAAAATCAGTATGTATATTTTGTAGCCGAGTTTTCAAAACCTTTTACATCTTATGAAATTGCAGTGGATAACCAAACTCAACCCGGTATTAAATCTGCCGATAACAAGAAAAACATCAAAGCTATTTTCCATTTCAACACATCTGCTGCAGAAAAGATTTATGTAAAAGTGGGCATTTCTGCTGTTAGTACGGATGGAGCAAGGCTTAATTTAAAAACTGAAATTCCGGGCTGGGATTTTGCACAGGTTCACAGCAATACCAAGGCAAGCTGGAATAAGGAACTTTCGAAAATACAGGTAGAAGGCGGAACGGATCAGCAGAAAACCGTTTTCTACACGGCATTGTATCATACCATGGTAAATCCGAATACGTATATGGATGTGGATGGAAGCTTCCGTGGCCGCGATCTTAAAGTTCATACCGACAACACTTTCACCAACTACACAGTTTTTTCGTTGTGGGATACCTACAGGGCATGCCATCCGCTTATGACTATTATCGATCAGAAACGGACTCTGGATTATATCAAAACCTTCGTAACCCAATACGATCAGGGCGGTTTATTACCGGTATGGGAACTTGCCGGGAATGAAACTTTCTGTATGATTGGCTACCATTCGGTTCCGGTAATTGTTGATGCATATTTGAAAGGGATTAAAGGCTTTGATTCAGAAAAGGCATTTGCTGCCATGCGCAAAAGTGCAACCCGTGATGGAAATCTTGGATTAAAAGCACTGGATGCGAACGGATACATTTCAACTGAAGATGAATCGGAAAGTGTTTCAAAAACGCTTGAATATGCCTACGATGACTGGTGTATCGCACAGTTTGCCAAATCGTTAGGTAAAACTGATGAATATAATTATTTCATCAAACGCGGGCAGAACTTTAAAAACATGTTTGATGCATCAACGGGCTTTATGCGGGCCCGAAGCAATGGCGGATGGTTCAATCCTTTCGATCCTTTTGAAGTAAACTTCAATTATACGGAAGCCAATTCATGGCAATACAGTTTCTCCGCCGTTCAGGATATGAATGGTTTTATTCAGCTCCATGGCGGAAAACAAAACCTGGCTAAAAAACTGGATCAGATTTTCAGCGCTTCATCCAAAACTTCTGGCCGCGACCAAAGTGACATTACCGGCCTGATTGGCCAATATGCGCATGGCAACGAACCAAGCCATCATATTGCATATTTGTATCCGTTTGCAGACCAGCCATGGAAAACCCAAAAACTTGTCCACCAGATAATGAATACCTTTTATCGGAATAATCCTGACGGCCTCACCGGAAACGAAGATTGCGGGCAGATGTCGGCCTGGGCAGTAATGAGTGCCATGGGATTTTACCAGGTTACGCCCGGAACTGATGAATATGTAATCGGTACTCCATGGTTCAGCAAAGTAACTGTGAGCATCGAGAACGGCAAGAGTTTCATTATCAATGCCAAAGGCATATCGGCGAACAGCTTTTACATACAATCGGCTACATTGAATGGCAAAAGCTATAATGCTTCATTCCTGAAACATTCGGATATTATGAATGGCGGCGAACTAAATTTCACCATGAGCAGCAAACCCAATAAAAATTGGGGCGTTGGCCAGGGCAAAGAGCCATTTACTGAAATTGTTGATAACCTGATTGTTCCTGCACCGGCCATCCTGGATGCTGCCAAATCATTTAAAGATAAAAAAATCATCACCATCACAGGGCCGGCCGGAGCTTCTGTTTTTTACAGCCTTGCTGGTACGGATGGAAAGTCGGCAACACAGCAATACCTGGCGCCTTTTACAATTAGCCAAACATCAACTATTAAGTTTTATGCCCAACAGGATGGCAGTGTAAGCCCTACCGTAACTTCAGAATTCGTTAAGATGATTGATGATAAAGACATTAAACTTATCTATCCGGCTGCGAATCAGTATTCGAGTGGCGGAGCGACTAACCTGATTGATGGCATACGTTGTTCGCCCGACTTCAGGGTTGGCGGATGGCTGGGTTTCGAGAAAGTGAACCTTGAAGCAATCATCGATTTGCGTGAAGTTAAACCTGTAACTACCTTCGGGGCTGGATTCCTGCAGGATATCAATTCATGGCTTTTCATGCCGTCGCAGATTGAGTTTTTTGTTTCCGAAAACGGAACTGATTACCATTCAGCCGGGATAATTAAAAATGATGTGCCGCAAACCAAAGAAGGCGCTATTGTTAAAACCTTCGAAATGAATATTCCAGCGGTAAAAGCAAGATATGTTAAAGTTGTTGCAACCAATATTGGCACTTGTCCTCCCTGGCATAAGGGTCAGGGTGGTTCGGCTTGGATGTTTGCGGATGAGATTATAATTAAATAATTTGAAAATTTGGGAATTTGAAAATTTGAAAATTCAACAGATTTGATGTTCCACTAAAAAGGCATGGTTAAAATAAAACTTATGAAAAATTCCACTTTTTGGTTTTCATTCAATATAAAATTCGGAAATATCGCACTGTTAATTTTGCTGATAAGTATGGGTTATACAACCCGGGCTCAGCTGATTAAAGACAGTAAAACTCTTGCCGGAATGCAGGTAATGTTTCAAAAGCAACAGAAACTGGCAAGCAACCGGAGTCAACAATTATTTGATATATTTAAAAATTCTTTGACTGGTGAAGAAAAACAGGCGCTGGAATATTTGTATGCATACATGCCTTTGAGCGACCTGGCAGATTATGACGGCGATTTTTTCCTCAATCAAGTAAAAGTCATTCTCAAAGCCCAAACAGAAATGACCTGGGGGAACACAA
>CAIWMA010000223.1 GCA_903913645.1 uncultured Bacteroidales bacterium
GATTGTATGATTTGCTTCTTTTCCATGATCAATTGCCTCCTTGCATTAAGTGTTCATAATCGTAAATGGAGCTTTTCATTGGCTGGTAAGTCGCAACATCGGACATTATTCCACTGAGAGGATTGGTCAGTATTGGCTTCAGTTTATAGGCTTCAATTTGCGATTGTTCCTTAAAGAGGCTTTCTGCTACCGATCTAAAATCGTTTGCACTATATACATGCATTTCAATACAGTACTGCAGTGTTTTATGAATGAGTTTCTTATTGAACAGGCTCAGGGTTTGCCTTAACAAAATAAGCTGATCACGGATGTATCTGGGTTTCTCCTTACGGATTTCTGCCATGTACTGCAAAGACAGATCAGGATTATCAAACATCAATGAGATGTCGTTGATCAATTGTGGGATCTTACCGGATTTATCCCTTTTGTAATCGGTATTGGTTATTGTTTTGCCCTTTTCTGTAGATATAGCAGGAGAACAAACATGTGCCCCACTTACTGAATAGATATTGAGCAAGCCGTCAGTTTGCGATACACTTACCTGTGTCCCCCTCCCTTTATAAGTACCGGATGGGAGCATATAGAAGTTTCCTTTCCAGGAGATCAGATTGTCTTTGCGTACGGTATATAAAATTGTTGCAGGCTTTATCGCAACGGCAATAAAAGGCGTTAAAGAGAGCTGTTCGATACACCATTCGTTAAATGGGATCTTCTGGGTGCCAGCATGTGGTTTTGCATTTGCGGTGCGTCCAAGCCATGCCAGAGCTTCAGTGTTAAGCAGAGAAACATCACTGAAAGGTCTGTTGTATAAGAAGTTCTGTTTTACATATTTGACAACATTTTCAATCTTGCCCTTACTCTCAGGATCAGCTTTTCTGCAAAAGTGCAAATGAAACTTACGCTCCCTGCAGTAATCCTTAAATGCACTTGTCAGTAAAAGATCACCCCTGTTTTCGTCTGTTAGAAACAGTTTGTCCTGGTCATAAACAATCTGATCCGGTATTCCACTAAAGAATGAAAATGCCTTCTCATGGGCCACAATAGCCGTATGGCTGGTAAAGGGTATATCTGAGAAGAAAATATATTTATACCGTGAGCGGGACAGCGACATAGCAAAGAACCAGACTTTTACCCGCTTAGCCAGCCCGTCACGCATGTTGTACTGTCCAAAGTCTACCTGCGCCTGCAACCCGTATGGAAGTTCTTCAACGGCATTGTATTCACGTATTGGTCTGGTTTGCGGAAGATGATGTTTCTGGCGAACCCACATCACAAAGTTGTAAACTGTTTTGGCTGTTACGCCGGGAAAATCCGGGAAATGCTCCATTAACCAGTCGTGCATTTGAGCGGCGGAGGTTTCCTGGTATATCTCAAGTTTAGCTTTCACCCAATCCTCATAACAGGATAGCTCCTTACTTCTTTGGGATAGCGACTCAAGAAACGCTTCAAACTGCATCTCATCCATCGACAAAATACGGTTCACCGTGCGGCGGTTGACAACCAGATATTGGCTGATCTTTGATTTTGAGAACCCTTCTCGGTTCATTTTGTGAATCTCATGGTACATGATCAACTTATTAAGATATTGGTTCATAATAACCGGGTTTTAGTACCCCGGTAAAGTTGACTTTCTTTTCATTTGGGCATGCCCAAATGAAAAGAAAACTGTGCACCATTGTTACCAAATTCTGTGTATTCTTATTTACCGAAAACTGTGCATTGTTATTTACCGATTACA
>CAIWMA010000224.1 GCA_903913645.1 uncultured Bacteroidales bacterium
GTCATTCCATATTTATCAGCAATTTCAGAGTATTCCAATCCTTCGATCCAACGCAGCATAAAAACATCCTTTTTATCCGGTGGCAGCGTATCAGCAATTTCCCGGATACGCTGGCAGATATACTTCCTGTCAATCGGATCAAGAACATCCCCTTCCGTTACCGGTTCGATGGGCTGCTTGCGCAGGGCTTCCTTTTCATGTTGCTCTTTCCTGAGTTTATCGATACACATGAACCGGGTTGCACTATTGATGTAAGCTTCAATACTGCAACATTTATCCAGTTCCTGCCTTACGATCCATGCCCATTTAAACACGTTTTGTCGCAAGTCCTCTGAATCCTCACGATTTTTAAGAAAGCATTTCGCGATCTTATAAATCCAATTCCCCATGGGAATGATCCGGTCTTTGTATTCTTTTTCTTCCATTTTTGTATCTATTAATTGAAAACGGTACCACCTTCCTTTTGAAAACGATACCACTTATCGGAGTTAAACCAGTTGCTTTGCAAATGCAAAAGCAGCACAAAAACGATGATAAGTATGGATACCAAGCAAGAAATTATCAGACGGTACTTCCGGGAATTTGATACCATTCGGAAGATAGCGCGCGACCTACAGGTAGGTCGCAACACAGTGAGGAAAAACCTGTTAGCGTACGCACAATCAAAAGAGGCGACTGATTCAGGCATTGACCCCAAGGCTTTACAGGACTATGTGAGCAGTCCACCCGCCTATGACATTCAAAACCGGTTTAAACGCAAGCTTACCGCCGAGGTTGAGGACTTGATCAAAATTCAGTTGGATGATAACCAGCGCAAGCGGCAGGAAGGTCTGCGTAAACAGATAAAACGCAAAATCGATATTCACGAGCACCTTTTGAAGGAGGGTTGCGAGATAGGGTATACGACCGTATGCAATTATATACGGGACAAAGAGTTGCGTCAACAGGAGGCCTACATAAAGCAGTTGTATATTCCTGGTGAAGAATGCGAGTTTGACTGGGCAGAGATCAAGCTGGTCATCGGCGGTATAAGGCGTCGGTTATACCTGGCGGTGTTCACCTCGGCTTACAGTAATTATCGTTTCTGCAGGCTGTTCCACCGGCAAGATACCCTGGCCTTTATGGAAGCCCATAATGAGTTCTTTGCCCACCTTGGAGGGGTATACCAGGAGATGGTTTACGATAATATGAAGGTGGCCGTTAAAGAGTTTGTCGGTCGCAGTGAAAAGACACCTACCGTTGCCCTGGTAAACCTCTCTGGCTGGTTCCAGTTCCGGTGGAGGTTTTGTAACGTGAGAAGCGGCAATGAAAAAGGACACGTGGAGCGGAGTGTCGAATTTGTTCGCCGCAAAGCGTTTTGCGATATCGATGAGTTTGATACTCTGGATGCAGCCCAGGGCCATTTAACGGCTACCTGCAATCATCTCAATGCATTACCGGGTTCCACGAAAAAAGTGCCATTGGAAGATCTGCAGCAGGAGCGTTCTTCGTTGTGGGCTTACCCGGGAGCCATGGAATGTTTTTTAACCCATGAGCTGAAGGTAGATAAATATGCCACCATTTGTTTTGGAACCAACCATTATTCTGTCCCCGATATGTTTTGTGGAAGGATGGTCGATGTAAAGGTTTACTCCAACGAGTTAAAGGTGTATTATACCCATGGTCTGATCTGCAGTCATGATCGCAACTATGGCAGAAACCAATGGATCATCACCCTGGATCATTACCTTAAAACCCTTGAGCGTAAGCCCGGAGCCCTTCATGGATCGCTTGCCTTAAATCAGGCGCCTGAGCCTGTTCGGGAAGTCTACAGTCGGTGGTTTACCAATCAAGCCCGGGATTTTATTGAGTTGCTTCTTTTTTGTCGTCAGGCCCAGGTAGATCACTCAAAGTTGCTGGAAATGGCCATCTATGTTAGCGGGATTTGTTCGGGTAATGTCACTGCCGAAAAGATCATCGCTATGTTGGGCAATCAGACTTCGATCCATAACGACTCCCCGGCTAAAGAAGCCTTGGGGGAGATTGAAGCGTTTTCCAACCTCCAGTTGAAAGAAATCACGTTTTTGATGCCATTTAACATGGGGGAAGTAGCATGAGCGCAAAAGAACTGAACCTACAGATTGATACCCTGTGCCGGGAGTTACGTCTTGCAACCTTGCGCAAGGAGTTTGAAACGGTGGCAGCAGAGGCTGCCCGGGAAACACTCTCCTATGAAGAGTTCCTGCATCGGCTGCTGGAGCTTGAATACAACCGTCGTATCGAAAACCGTCAGAAAGCACATATACGACAGGCAGGTTTTGTTCAATACAAATACCTGCACGACATTAACCGGGACGATCTTCCCGAAGATGCCGCCGCAAAGCTACCCATGCTGGAACGTCTTGATTTTATTAAAACAGGGCAAAACATTATCTTCTCAGGTAATCCGGGAACCGGAAAATCTCATCTTGCGACCGCACTTGGGATCTCCGCTTGTCAGCAAGGATACCGGGTGCTGTTTACAACAGTTCCCCGCTTGCTTACTCAACTGCGGGAAAGCCGGTCGCAACGATATCTGAGGATGGTAGAAAACCGCTTTGAGAAGTTCGATCTGGTGGTCTGTGATGAGTTCGGCTATATCTCCTTTGACAAAGAAGGCGCAGAATTGCTCTTTAGTCATTTATCCCTGCGTTGTGGCCGTAAGTCGACCATTATCACTACCAACCTGTCGTTCGACCGCTGGAAAGAGATTTTTGGTGATCCTGTGCTCACGGCAGCGATGGTTGACCGCCTTACACACAAAGCTCATATTGTAAACATGAATGGAAAATCTTTTAGGGTGAAAGAAACCCGACAAATGATGGAAAAATGAAACCAGTCAAAATCATTGAAACACTAACGTTATTAACAAACTTAGCACTTATGAACAAAGAAAAAAAAGAAGCAAAAAAAAGAAAGGCTTGAGCCGAGGATAACTCTGCGAGTTATCTCCCGTCTCAATCCCTTTAATCAACTGTTCTTTTATTTATTATTTTTGGTAAGTGGTGTTCTTTTCTAACTGAAGGACTGGTATCAGTTTCAATTAATACTTACATATACCCGAATCAGTAAACCACAGGGACGCGCATCAATTGGGTTTCTATGTTCATAAAGGCCGGTATTATTTTATCACAAAGGATGGTAGTGGCAAAGGTCAGAAAGGATCGAATTTCATCATAAAACCTTTGTTCCATATTTATTCAAAAGTTGATAATAAAAGACTTGTTGAGATTACTAATGAGTATGGCATAATTAAGATTCTTGATGTTCAATCAAAAAATATGACAAGTTCAGAATTGTTTTTTCAATCAATTTATGGAGAAGGCAATTTTGTATGGCATGGCAATAAGTATCAATGGCTGAAGATCCTTGAATATATTTCAAGGGAATTTCCGCTTTGTAATGAGTTGAAAACAATGGGATGGCAGAAAGAAGGCTTTTATGCTTTTGCCAATGGTATTTTTTCAGAAGATACCTGGAAACCGGTTGATCAATTTGGGATTACCGAGCATAAAGGAGTAAAGTATTTTTCACCATCATATTCAACTGTTTATGCAGGGATAAGAGAGGATGATGATGAATATGAGAATGATCGTGCTTTCATTTATAAACAGTCACCGATTACATTAAAACAGTGGTGTATTCTGATGATGGATGTTTATGGCGATAATGCGATAATTGCAATATCCTATGCGTTTACTGCCTTGTTTCGTGATCTCATTTATGAAAGGCATAAATTCTTCCCGATTCTTTTTCTGTTTGGTGAAAAGCAATCAGGGAAAAGTCAGCTGGCCTGGTCCATATCCAACCTGTTCTTTGATAATTTACCGGCATTCAATTTGAATTCCGGCACACAGGTAGGATTTCATAGAAGAAATGCGAGATTCCGCAATACGGTTGGATGGTTCGATGAATATACCAATGATGTTCCCGAACCAAGATTCCAGGGGATCAAAGCAAGCTATGATGGTATAGGTCATGAGAAAGGCAAGATGACCAAGGATAATCGTACTGAAATAACGAAAGTCGTTGATGGGATTATGGCATCAGGCCAATATTTGCCAACAAGGGATGATAACGCAGTATTAACCAGGTCCATACTGCTAATGTTTGAAAAATTAAAATATTCATCCGTACAAACGGCAAAATTCGAAACACTTAAAAATTATGAAGTTCAGGGCCTCAGTTCAATGTTGTGTGATTTGCTGGTGTTTCGAAAAGAACTTGAAACCAATGTCACAAGGGTTTATTCTGATATCATGGATCAGATCAAAGATGATATGGTTCATATCCGACAGGCTTTTGATGAAAGATTGATCCGCAATTATTGTTCCATGCTCAGTGTAATGAAGATTATCGGCAGTAAACTTGACCTTGGATTTACTTACCAGCAGGTCTATAAACTTGCAATGGAACGCCTACCTGAACAGACCAAGCAGATTTCATCTTCAGAATCCCTATCAAATTTTTGGCAAATGATTGAATATTTGCTTGATAATAAGATGATTGAATCAGGTGTTGATTTTATCATCAAAGGAGAGTTGGGAATTCATTCAGAAGATGCTAAGGGGATGGATCAAACCGTTTCCTGGCAAAAATCGAAGGAGGTATTATATATTCGATTCTCCAAGATCCATCCGATGTATTTGGAAGCCCACCGCAAACAGTTTGGTAAAAATGGTATCGATATTACTTCATTACTTCATTATATCAAGCATCATCATTCCTATTTGGGTTATAAAGATTGTTTTCGATTCCGAAATACCGTCAGTACTTGTTATTGCTTTGATCATGCGCTGGTCGGGGCCAATTTATTCCGCTTGAATATCGATGATCCGGACCCAGGAAAGGATAAAAAATATCTTTCTGAAGTACCAAAACCGGTTGAATCGTATGATCCGGTCAAGGCTTATAATGACAATAAGTCAGAATTGCTACCATTCTAAACATGAAAAAACTTTTTTTTTTACCCAAAAGCGAAGTTTTTCAAAAAAGGCCTATTTCGAACTACAAAACTACAAATATCATTTAAATAATATAATATCAATAAGTTATAATGTAGTTGTTTGTAGTAGGTTGTAGTTCCGTGTAGTTCTGTAGTTCTGTAGTTGTGGTTTTTGCATTTCAGATTCTTGAAAAAAAAAGTTTTTTTTATGAAAAATGAAGATAAAATGAAGATTGATCAATTCGGATGGAATTATTACGAAAGTTTACCTGACAGTTTTTCTGGTGCCCGAATTGAAGATTTTTATATCAATGGCCGAAAGATTATTGGCCATGAATTTTTAATCAAATGGGTAGATAGGAAATATTACCAGGTCTGCATAGTTACAGAACGATTGACAGGATTATTCCTGTATCCGTTTATACAAGAAAAAAGAGTATTCATTAAAAACAAAAATTAAAATGAGTGTACAAACAATTAATGCGTTGATCAAAAGATCAATTGAGCAAAATAATTACTCTAAAACCGCCATAGCA
>CAIWMA010000225.1 GCA_903913645.1 uncultured Bacteroidales bacterium
CCCTACACCACTAATCGGCCCTGCAAATAAACTGTTGGCAGCCCAATCGTAAAGCTGGTCGAAATAATCAGAAGCATAATACAGCCTGTCACCCCAGTCGAAACCAAGCCAGCGAACATCTTCCATAATGCTATCTACATACTCGGTATCTTCTTTAACCGGATTTGTATCATCAAACCGAAGATTAGCCAGGCCATTGTATTTAATAGCCGTTCCGAAATTCAGGCAAATGCTTTTGGCATGCCCGATATGCAGGTAACCATTAGGTTCCGGCGGGAAACGCGTATGAACATGACCCTGGTTTTTACCTTGGGAAAGCTCATCTTCAATAATCTGGTGTATAAAATTCAGTGATACTTTCTCTTCTATCGGAGTAGTAAGGTTTTCGTCAGTCATGGTGATCAGGCATTTAGGCTTATTATTCTGAAATAATTTGCAAAGGTAAAGTTTATTAGATTGGTTTGGTAGGAGTTATGGGTTAATAGTTAATGGTTAATGGAAAATTGTTGTTGTGCAAAGAGAAAAATAGTTACTGGAAAAAAGAAAATAGTTAAAATGGAGCAGGCTTGAAGTACTAAAGTTGGTGGAATACAACTAATTTTGCAGTGATCATTTTATAAAGGCTTTGGGGTTTAGGGATTGGGATTTAGGGAATCCAGACTTTGATAGCCTTTAACAAATAATCTATAATAGGGAAGTGGAGAATCCTGACCTTTCAACATTACCTATTTTCCATTAACTATTAACCTATAACTAAAATGGGCCTCATAGAAATAGAAGGAATGGATTTTTTTGCCTATCACGGTTGCTTCAAAGAAGAGCGTGTAATTGGCACGCGATTTACCGTTGATGCCTGGCTTACAACTGATACAGCTGATGCTGAAACCAGCGACGATCTGAAGCATACTGTAAATTACCAGGCTGTATATGCACTTTTAAGGCAGGAAATGGAACTGCATTCGCATCTTCTCGAACATGTCACAAGGCGGATGATAGATGCTATTTACAGGGATTTTAAAACAGTGACACATGTTAAAATAAAAGTCTCAAAACTGAATCCTGCGCTGGCTCATGGCGGGAAAATAAGGCAGGTGAGTGTTACCCTTGAACGATGATTTATTGCGGATTGCGGATTCTGGAAGTTGGATGTTTTTTATCCCTTATTTCGTTACTGTTTTTACTTTCCCTTGTAAAATAAACCAGTTTTAACCAATGAATAATAAAGAACGACCATTCGAACAGAAGAAATGCCCTCGCTGTGGTGCTGGCTTTTTATGCAGTGCATCGTCAAAATGCTGGTGTTTTGAAGTTGAAGTACCTGCCGATACTATGCAAATAATACAGGATACATGGTCGGGATGCCTTTGTCCTGACTGCCTGAAGTCGTTTGCAAAGCAATCCTAAAAAAGTATTTGTTGATAATTTGTTAATTACATACCTTTGCACCGCCAAAACAAGGTTTCGTGGCCGAGTGGTTAGGCAGCGGTCTGCAAAACCGTGTACAGCGGTTCGAATCCGCTCGAAACCTCAGAGAATGTGCAAGTTATGAAATTTGAAATTCTAAACATGCACATTCTCAATACTTTAAGCTTTAGTGAGATAAAGTTTAAAACTCCGGTTCTTCAATGTTTTTGGTAAAATGTTAACCAATCCTTAACCAGGATTAAACATTTTGCCTTATGACAACGATTCACTTTAAGATCATATTACGCAAAGACTATTTAAAAAAGTCTGGCCAATATCCTGTATGTTTAAGGATCACTTCCGGCAGGATGCCAAAACTTTTTCCTTTAAACTTTGATTGTCTGGAAAAAGATTTTGACCAGGGCAAACAAATTGTAAAAAAATCCGATCCTTTCCACTTCCGAAAAAATCAGCTTATACTTAAGGCAGCAACAAAAGCCGGAAATATTGCTTTTGATTATGCTTTGAATGATAAAAATTTACCTCTGGATGAATTTACAAGGGTGTACGCGAATGATAACTATGGATCGGTATCTTTTTATGAATATATTGTATACCTCGTTATAAAGAGAGATAGTGAGCTTTCACCGGATACTTTAGACCATTACAGAAAACAACTTTCTAAGCTTAAAAAATTCCGGCCTACACTTACATTTAGTGAAGTGAATGAAACCTTTATCCTGGATTATAAAGAATATATGATCCGGAACCTTAAAAATACGCCTATCACCTGGAATAAAGGATTGGAATTTATTAAACGTGTATGTAACCAGGCATACAAAGAAGGAAAAATAAAGGAAAATCCATTTAAAAACCTGCAAATAAACAGGCTAAAAGGCAATTACGGACATTTAACAGTTGACGAATTGATAAGCCTGGATAAGATATACCAGGATAAAACATTAGCTGAAAATCTTCAGAATGTATTAAGATACTTTTTGTTTGCCTGTTATACCGGATTGAGATACAGAGATATTTTAGATTTACGTTTCATTCATGTTAAAATATTGGATAACATTACATTTCTTGACTTCAATCAACATAAAACAAAAAAGGGTTCCATTATTCCACTGATTGACCAGGCTAAAGAATTGATTCCATTTCAGGAATTTGAACAACAAAGAGTATTTAAAGTTAAAACTGACCAGGACACAAATCGAAAACTGAAGGATATTATGACTAAAGCGAAAATTAATAAACGAATTACTTTTCATTCAGCTCGACATACTTGCTCAAATGCTTTGTTTACATTGGATATCCCTTTGGATGTACGCAGTATGATTATTGGAGACACAAAAGAAGTAATTACCAAACATTATACTGAAGAAGATATAAATATGAAG
>CAIWMA010000226.1 GCA_903913645.1 uncultured Bacteroidales bacterium
ACGCGTGATGGACTTTTAGTTTATAACCGGCAAGGGAAAAGTTTTGCCCGGCCGGAAGAAATGTTTAATAATAACGGTTTCCCAAACTTTCCCGGACTGAGGATCAACAGGATGATTCAGGATCATCACGGGAACTATTGGATTGCGACTCACGACGGGCTATTCAAAATGCAGTCAAACGAATTAAGCCCGGACCATTATTATGCAGGAGCAATCCCCCGTTTCAGGATCAGCTCAAACCTGGTATATGCGGTGCTCGAAGACCGCGACGGGGCCATCTGGGTTGGAACTATCAACGGTTTGGATGTCATTGATCCTAAGAAAGGTAGCATCACTCATTTCAGCAAAAGCGAAAAGAACATAAATTCATTGTCGGATAACTTTATTACGGCTTTATATGAGGACAAAGACGGGTATATCTGGATTGGAACAAACTCATATGTAAACAGGTTTTCGAAGAAAAGCGGAACATTCCGGTATTATTCCGCTGACCAGGGATTTCCAAGCAACCTTGTGTACAGCATCCGGGAGGATAAAAATCATGTATTGTGGTTTGCAACCGGCAATGGATTATGCCGTTTCGAACCAGCTACCAACAAATTTCGCACCTATACGGTAGAAGATGGTTTGCAGAGCCCGGAATTCAATATGGGAGCTTCTTTCAGGAGCGATGCCGGGGAAATGTTTTTCGGAGGAATGAACGGTTTTAATTCGTTTTATCCTGATTCACTCAGCGATAATCCATACATACCAGTCATTGCAATAACTGCAGCCTATAAACTAAATAAAGGTGTAAGGGAATATCTTAACCTGGAAAAAGGGGATCCAATAATACTTAATTACAATGAAAATACATTCACCGTTGAATTTGCTGCGTTGGAGTTCACTAATCCTGCCAAAAACCGATATGCATACAGGCTCGAAGGAGTAGACGACGAATGGAATAATATTAGTACGCGGAATTTTGTTGCTTTTACGAACCTTCCGCCGGGAGAATACACCATGCATGTGAAAGGCTGTAATAACGACGGTCGCTGGAACGAAACCGGGGTTAGTTTATCCATACTTATTTATCCTCCATGGTGGAAAAGCAAGGTTGCTTACGGAGTATATTTCCTTTTAGTGGTATTCCTGGTATTCCTGTATATCAAAATCAGGGAACGTAACCACACCAAAGAACGCCGCATACTTGAAGAGAAAGTAAGAGTGAGAACCCAACTGATAGAAGAGCAGAAATCGGAGATATTAAACAAGAATTCTGAGCTTAACGAGTTGAATGCAGCGAAGGACAAATTCTTTTCCATCATTGCCCATGATCTGCGGAATCCATTCAATGCCATTATCGGACTCACTGATATTCTGCTGTTAAGCATTGATGAACTCGATATTCAAAAGCTGCAAAAGACCCTGGAGAATATAAAAGGATCTTCACAGCAGGCACACGAATTGCTTGAAAATTTGCTGTTATGGGCACGCTCTCAAACAGGAACCATTTCATTCCGGCCGGAACCGCTCGACCTGAAAGTTCAGGTTGAGGAAAGCATCGAACTCGTCGCTGGGCAGGCTGCCCGTAAGAATATCAGCATAATCGCCGAGTATAAAACGGATGGTTTTATAAGCGGGGATTTAAACATGATGAATACCATACTGCGCAATCTCCTCACAAATGCCTTGAAATTTACCCGCAGGAATGGTGAGGTCCGTGTTGGGATTTCGCAGGAAGAAAGATTTTGTATTTTAAGTATTAAGGATAATGGTATTGGCATACCGGCCGATAAGATTCAGCACTTGTTCAGCATCGACACAGCGCACAAAACTAAGGGCACTGACCAGGAACCGGGAACAGGTCTCGGTTTAATCCTGTGCAAGGAATTTATTGAAAAACATGGCGGACGAATTGAGGTTGAAAGCGAAGCCGGCAAAGGAAGCGAATTCAGACTGATTATTCCTGGAAACCGCTATGAAGTCTGATTAAATACTGCTTTCCATAAAAAATGAATTCACAGTTAAATAATCTTGATACTTGTTTTAAGTCCACACATTATTTTCACCTTCTGGCAGATGTTACCGTTCCATTTGCCGGGAGATCGAAGCAGTTCATCGATTAGATTATGACATATATGCCTGTTTTACATTATTTTGTGTAACTTAGAATAATTTAAACAACTATTGAAAGTTAAATAAAATGAAACGGAGAAACATCATACTCATCCATTTACTCTTCTGGTTCTATATTATAAACCAGGGACTCTTTCCACTTTACATAGGGAAACTCGATGAATCTTTGCTGAACAGTAATAAATATCTGTTAGATGTTTGTATTTCAGCCCTCCTAAATATAATCACCTTTTACCCGATCTATTTCCTGTTTCCGCGTTTGCTGAAATTCAACCGCAAGTTTGTAGCTATACTGTCAGGGATGGTACTGGTTGCACTGATTACTGCATTCCGGACACCAGCTGAATATTATATCTGGAAAATTTTCATAAACAGGCCCGAAAAAGATACTATGTTTGAAACAATTTATATGTGGAATAACCTTCGGATGGTGATTATCATAGGTATTTATGCCATACTGATTCGTTTTATGATCAGCTGGTTCGAATCGCAGAAGCTTCGTGACGAACTGGTAAACCAGCAGCAGGCAAGCGAACTGGCCCTGATGCGCTCGCAGGTAAATCCGCATTTTCTCTTCAATACGCTCAATAACATTTATTCGCTGGTTTACAGGAAATCAGACGAAGCCCCCGAAGCAGTCATGAAACTTTCATCCATCATGAGATACATGCTATATGATTCTGCTTCCCAAAAGGTTCCACTCGAAAACGAGATTGAATACCTTAGAAATTTTATCGAACTGCAGGATCTGCGGACCAAACACCATGATTTTGTGTCGCTCCGTATTGAAGGTAATACCGAAGGCGAGACTATCGCACCCATGCTGCTGATTTCATTTGTTGAAAATGCGTTTAAACACAGCAACAAACACCAGCGCCCCGGAATCCTGATTCATTTATCCTCTTTAAACGGGAAGATACATTTTGAAGTCATCAATTACCTTAAAAAGGCAGCTCCGGCAAATGATGAACTTTCGAGCGGAGTGAACCTGGAAACGATAAGGAGACGACTTGAACTGATATATCCCGGCAAACATAAACTGGAGATAAGCCAGGAAACAGAAACATTCAGAATAAATCTTGAAATAACAAACTGATATGAAGATAAATTGTATAGCCGTTGACGATGAGCCACTGGCTCTCGAAATTATTAAAGATTACTGCGCTAAAGTTCCTTTCCTGAACCTGATGCAGGCATTCGATAATGCAATCGATACTATGGAATACCTTGGCAACAATCACGTTGACCTTATCCTGCTTGATATCCAGATGGAGGATCTGACAGGCATACAGTTACTCAACGCCTTGAAAGTGAAACCTTATGTGATAATGACAACAGCATATGATAACTATGCTATACAGGGATTTGACCTCGATGTAACCGACTACCTGTTAAAGCCGATTTCGTTCGAACGCTTTTTAAAAGGATTAAACAAAGTGTACGACCGTATGCAAAATGAAGCGGTTATTCCCGATGGAAAGCAGGTAGCAACTGTTCCATCCGACCCGGCAGGGAAAGATTATTTTTTCGTAAAAACGGATACGCATATCGAAAAAATTACTGCATCAGAAGTTTTGTATGTAGAAGGAATGGGCGATTACTGGCGGATAGTCACCAAAAACAAGCGCATCATGACGCTGATGAATGCCCGTGGAATCGAAGAGGTTTTACCGGAAAATCAATTTTGCAGGGTTCACCGTTCGTATTTTGTAGCAATGGCTAAAATTGAATCTATTGAACGGAAACATATTAAAATTGCAGATCAACGTATTCCGATTGGCGATACGTACCAGAAGAATTTCTTCGATATTATTGAAAAGAAGTAATTATTGATGTTTGTATTAAAGACCCAATGGTATAAAGGTATAAGGATTCTCCAGAGAGCATTTTCCCTATTAAAATTTCACTTGATTCTTCTCAGAATCTATTCCATGCATTTGCGATTAACAAAATCTGAAAGCTATTTCTTGAAGCCTTCTACCGGGAGTACGAACCAAAACATGTACGGGAATCCATTATTATAATTTGTCACTGTATTTTGTTCCTGGTTTAGCCCGGAATACTTTAAAATGCGGGAATTTCCCATCTTTTCAACCTAAACCACACCTTTTCCTTTACGCTGGTCATCGCCGAACAGTTCATTTCACCCTGCCAAAAGGCCGATTACGCCGCCTAAGTGCTCGTCGATTCTTTTTGCCGTATTACAGATTACATTTGCTTCACTATCAGTTTGTTATGTATCTTTGAATCAATAATTAACAACACTAAAAATAAGGAGGGCCAAGCAATGAAAAAACTATCTGTATTCTTAATACTGTTTATGTCGGTTCTGATTCTGAAAGCCGGCGGCGAAGCCAGCAGTTATGTAACTGTTAATGGTAAAACTATTTTCTGTAAGACGGTAAGGTCGGGATTGCTTACTATGAACCTGACAATGAGCGATGGAACTATTATGAAAGTCCCGCTTAAAAAAGTAGATTCTTATTCCTGTAATGGACGCTTATTCGAAAGGCTCCCTGTAAACTGCAAATGGGCCCCGGCTAACTGTACAGTTTTGATGGAATATGTTACATCCCGCAATGGGTTGCGTCTTTACAAATATGGCAAAGTCCAGGAACACGGCGAATTGTATGATTGTACTTACAAAAATGCCCACATGGAATTGGAGTACTTTGTTTTTAAAGATGGGAAATTTTACCTGCATATTACCCCTGATAATGCTGAATCCACATTGCCGTTCTTTGGTATCAAAGTGATCTGAAAATCAATAATGTAAAATACTGGCAAACAGCAAAATAACTTAAAAGGCAGACTTATAAAACGAGGCTTTCTCAAAACCGGGAGGCCTCGTTCTTCATTTTACTGGTTTATATATTTTAAATGGTTGAGAAATATTGAAATGAAATAATATAGGATTTGCGGTAAT
>CAIWMA010000227.1 GCA_903913645.1 uncultured Bacteroidales bacterium
GTTCTCCAATTGAGCGAGAACGGCATGTCGAACCGTCAAATCGCTAAGGATTTGGATATAAACAAAGAAACGGTAAATAACTATGTTCGGTTCTTTGGGAGTGATTCATTATCGCTCAAAGAGGTATTAAAAATGGAAGACCCGGAACTTGAGGCCCGCTTCAGGGCTGGGAATCCGGCATATACGGATTACCGGCATCAGAGGTTTTTGGATGAGTTGCCAGACTTCAAGACCTCGTTAGGTCATAAACATGTGACGCGTTTTTTGGTGTGGCAGGATTACATAGCCAGGCATCCCGATGGTTATCGTAAGTCTCAGTTTTTTCATCACTTAAAACAACAATTAGCAGCCGCTAAGCCTACTACCGTGTTGAGTGATACGTATGTTCCAGGTGAAAAATTATTTGTTGATTTTGCGGGAGACACATTGGAATATGTAAATACAGAAACAGGCGAAATGATTAAAGTACAGGTATTTGTGGCATGTTTACCTTACACGGATTATGCCTTTGCTTTGTGTATTCCCTCACAAAGAGTGGAGGATTTCCTATATGCCATTTCTAAGTGCATGGATGCCATAGGAGGCGTACCTAAGATTTTGGTAACAGATAACCTTAAATCGGCTGTCATAAAGGCGGATAAGTATGAGCCAACGCTGAACAAAGCGTTGGAAGATATGGGCAATCATTATCGTTTTGTAACCATCCCTTGCCGCCCTTATTCTCCTACACACAAGGCATTGGTAGAAAACCAGGTGAAGATTATTTACAGGCGGGTATATGCCAAACTTCGCAACACGACCTTTTATTCCCTGGAGGATTTAAATGAGGCGGTATGTCAGAAAATGCTTGAACACAATCAGACACGGATGCAACAACGGCCTTATAGTCGCGAAGAACAATTCTTTGCCGTTGAAAAGAATGCGCTGTCTCCTTTGCCCGAACAACCTTATCAAATGAAATTTACGTGCGATTTACAGGTTCGCAACGATGGATTCGTTTATTTGGCGCGCGACAAACATTACTACTCGGTTCCATTTGTCCACATCGGAAAACGTAGCCATGTTATTTACACCCGCACATTGGTCAAAATCTTTGTAAATAATGAAGTAGTGGCGACACATGAGCGCCACTTAGGCTTTGGACATACGCACAAAAACGAACATCTGGCATCCAATTCCAACGCCATTCTGAGCCGTTCGCCTGAGTATTATCAAGAAAAAGCGGATAAACATAGTGCTGTATTCAAGCAGCTTGTATCAGACATGTTTCTGGATTTGGAACAACGTCAGATTCCCCCTGAGTTCAAATACAAAACCTGTGATTTTATGCTTTCGATAGGCCGGAAAACACCAGTGGCCGATTTTGAACAAGCCTGCCAGATAGCGATCCAAAACAGATCATACTCGGGCAAGTTTTTGCAAAATGTGATCAGCAACCTCAATGTGGACAAAGCACAAAGTGAAAGCAAGGAACGCATTAATCCACAGCCAACTAATCATGAAAATATGCGGGGAAACTCCTATTATAAATAACCATTAAAAAAACATTGTATGCAAGAAATTGAAAAATCGCTTCATAAGCTGAAGCTTCCCGGGATGGCAGATTGCTGGACATCCCTTTGTGAGACACGCAGAGCCGACAAGCTCTCACTCAGAGATGGGCTGCAACTTATGTTGCAAACCGAACAAGACACCCGAAAAACAAACCGTATTGCCCGACTGCTTAAAGAAGCCGCGTTCCCATATCCGGCTTCACTTGAGGAGCTTGATTATAATACCGCCAGAGGTGTTGATGCAACTACGGTGGCACAGTTGGGTACGTGTGAGTTTATTCGTAATGGACAAACTATAGTGATTAACGGACCTACCGGAACAGGTAAAACCTATTTGGCTGTTGCAATGGGCGACAGGGCATGCAGGTTGGGATTTAATGTCGTATTCTTCAACATGCAAAAGTTATTGGATCGAATCAAACTCGAACGATTGCAAGGACAGGAAATACGATTCCTGGAAAAGCTCTCACGAGTGGACATGCTAATCATAGATGACTTTGGTATGAAAGCATTAGAAGGACAACAGCAAAACGACTTTGAGCAAATTGTTGACGACAGATATCGGAAAAAAGCGTTGATAATATCCAGTCAGCTACCAGTCAACGATTGGTATGCTGTAATTGGTAATGAGCTCATTGCTGAAGCATGCTTAGACCGAATCGTCCATAAGTCGATACGTTTTCAATTAAAAGGAGAAAGTCTAAGGAAAAAGTATTAATTTTAAATCTGCCTAGAGTTTTTTAACAAACAGTGAACGGGTATCACCGGAAAACGTGAACGGGTATCACCGGAATATGTA
>CAIWMA010000228.1 GCA_903913645.1 uncultured Bacteroidales bacterium
ACACCGCTATCGCCGCTGATCTGTACCACGAAAATAGTACCGTCGTCTTCCTCCACTGCGAAAAGCGAACCGTGAACAGGCACACCGCCCATTTCCTTCACTTTTTCGTTGAGCATGGTAAGACGTGGTTTCTTAATATCACCAAAATAATCCACCTTCTTTTTAAGCGGCGTAACAATGGTTTTAATATTTCCTTCCGGACCCAAAATGTCAAAATAACCAACCTGCGGATATGAGATCACCTTTTCAGGAGCGCCATAGAACAGTATAATATCGGGAACAAAATTCTGAACTTCTTCTAAAGTCAGTGATTCAGGTGCAATAAGCCGGTAATTGTCGGCCAGGTATTTTAAGTATGATTTCTGGAAAATACAGAGCTCCTTTACAAGTCCACGCTGAATGATGCGGCAACGGTAATCGTCTCCATCAAGGTGATCAACAAACTTGGCAAGGCGTTGAGCAAAGAAATTACTTGAGGGCCGAGTAGCCATGTTTTTGATAAAATCCCTTGGCGAAACTTCTCCGCCATTGAGTGATAAAGTTGAAACGGAATCCGCTCTGTCTATTTTGTGGAACGGATATTCGCGCTTTTTGGCATCCGTATTCATCCGGGTATGCGTTTGCACCGGTTGCTCAGCAGCAATTACACCGCAACGGCTCATCAACTGGTTGATCCAGGCCAGTTTGCCACCTTCGAATTTCTCCAGCGCTTTGTTCTTCATCTCGAAATTGTGGTACAAGGTATATCCATGTTGCACCATTTCGTTGATGGCTGAATTCTGACGAAGGAAACCGGCAAGTGTAAATTTGATAATATAATGGTTGTAGTAGCTGTAATAGTCTGTTCCTTTTGCACGATTCAGCATTCCGGTGAGGAAAAGCGTAATGTCACGCACCAGGCTGGCTAATTCAGGTTTTGATAGTTTTTGGCTACGCAAAGCAAACTTTTCAGCAAACAACTGCTCAATTTCTGCTTTAAACAATTGTGTCGCATACAACTCTGTATCGGCTTCTTTGTGGCCTTCAAGTTTGGCTATAAGCGGATTTATTTTATCGATAATCTGTTTTGAGAAAAACCGGAAGCGATACACCAGCCAAAGACGTAATAGGTTTTCGTTTAGAGCTCCTTCGGTAAGGATTTCCTTAAATGCGACTTCAGCAAGCAAGCCAGTGAGAATATTTGCGTAAGGATGACCCCGGAAGTCAGCCGAATTGCTGGTTGCCGAAACCAGGTTGCTGATGCGGACTCGCAGATCAATTTCTGAAGAAGATTTCCCTGTTACCTCCTCAAATTTAGCTTTAGCGGCAACAAACACTTCTTCTACAGAAGGCTCCTGGCGTTCCTGTGCAAAAGGCAGGTTAAAATGAAGCAGTATCTCTTCAACATATTTTCGCATGATGCGGTTGTAACCTTCCAGCCTGGCAAGGTCGCCTTGCGGGTCGGTGAGGCTGGCATCCAATGCAAGAAGTTTAACCTTGGCATCGCTGAACAGGATTTTTTCCAGTTCAAGCAAAATCTCTTTCATGATAAGGAGTTCTTCCGGATCATCCAACACATGAGCATTTGGCTGGAATTCGAGCTTGCTTTTTATGTATTTAAGCAAGGTTGGTTTCCCATATCGGGCAATTACTTCATTGATGTCGAATTTGCGGATAGCAGGAATCTTTTTATAGATTTGCGGCAACAGATTTTCATACACTTTCGAGAAAGCACGGCTGTTAATAAACTCAAGCAGATCGCGGCACTGGCCGATATTTTCATAAAATTCAAAAACTGCATTCTCGCTATTTCCTATCGAACTGATGCTTAAGCCACATACCTTCGGAAATGAAAGATATACACTCTTAATATCACTTATCCTGAGATTTGAAGCCTGTTTCTTTACCATTCCCTTGACAAGCGCAAAGTCCTCAACGATTTTCTTTACAAACAGCTCCTCTGTTTTCTCATTAAAAATAGAATCAAGGAGATCATCAGTACGAACGCTCTTGTTTTCAGGATTGTTCTTGAGGGCGTAGAACTTTTTCCAATAATGCACAAATAGGCGGATGGCACATTCCAGTTCCGTATTCAACGCCTGGTACCCGGCTTCGGTTCCATCGAGGTAATCGCCAAGGGAAAAACGA
>CAIWMA010000229.1 GCA_903913645.1 uncultured Bacteroidales bacterium
CGTCGTACCCAGTCCAGATCGGGATAATTATTTTTCATCTTCTTAACCAACGGATCAACTTCGAGCAAAGCCAGGTCGTTCGGCATTTGTTCATAATCTTTGGCATACGCCCGCGACATCACTTTCAGGTGGCCGGAATTGAAGTTAGCATTCATTTCGATGCTGTCACCCAATGCTCCTGTAATCCAGCCATGAAGCAAAACAGTAAGAGCCACGCCCAGTGCAACAACTATGATTGGCAACAAGCTTCGGCTTCTGTCATTCAGGATTCCTTTTAAGAGAAATTTTATCATTGTATTTTGCCTTTAAGCGCATCGGTAGGTTTCATTTTCGAAATACGCCTGGTTGGGAAATAGCTGACGATGGTTGCCGAAATTACCACCAGCAGAATGGTGGAAACCAGCATTCCGAGGCTGTAAAAAGGAATTATTTTTTCTGATATAGCTACGCCTGCCTGATCTGCTGACTTGGGCATAGGAATACCGTATTTGTTTACAAACAGCATTAAAGGAATTCCATAAATTGACCCAAGGATCAGAGCCAAGATACTATGAGCGCTTCCTTCAACTGTAAAGAGCCTGATTACCTGTAACCTTGTCATTCCGAGGGCAATATATGTTCCGATTTCTTTTTGTCGGCGGAAAATGGACAGAACCTGAGTGTCGAAAATTGCCAGCAAAGCAATTGAAAGAAGCAGTAAATACACAATTCGCGATGCGCCTTTTTTCGCATTAATCATTTCGTCGAAATCTTTCAACAGGAACTTTGTATCCTTAAACGACCAACCTTTTATTTTGGTGTTGTTGAGTGTTGTTGAGGCTACCAGCAAGGTTGCTTCATTTTTCATTCCTGTCATTTCCTGCAATGTGGATAGCGGAATATAAATCTGGTTTACATCCACAGTCGGGACATTCGAATTAAAAATATCTGTTATCAATACTTCGCGTGCATCAAAAGTTCCGTTCACATCGCGCCAGCGAATAAGAACATGATCTCCTTTTTTAAGATGGGTTGATTCAGCCATTCGTTTGCCAATCAGCGTAGGTATTTCACCTTTCTGAGCCTTGAGCGAAACGGATGGAATCATAAGTATTTTCTGGTCCGGATCAATACCTTTCAGCATAATATTCAGCATTCGTCCCTGTGGATAAGCTGTAGCCTGTGTAATCAGCATTGGTGTAAGTTGATTTTCTATAACCAGTTTCGCGGCCTCACCAGTAAGTGCTGCATGCGCATTCTGCAGGCTGAATGGATCGTACCGATCGTATAAAGGATGCCAGAATTGCCCGTTGCCGGTTTCCCAAGCTTTGGTATCACTCCTCCCCTGCCGGTTCCATCCATCGAGCATGCCGTTATAAAAAACGATGACAACAAAGGCAAACGACAGCACCGTCACATTGAGCCAGGTACGTAACCCGGCACCTACCAGGTTTTTAAAAGCAAGTTTAAATGCTAACATGGCTTTCAGTTTTTGCTTGAGGTACCAGTTCATCTTTTTCAACCATACCGTCTTTCAGGTGGATTATCCGATGGAGATACAGCATTACCTTTTCATCATGTGTAGCGAAAATGAAGGTAGTGTTCAGCTCCCGGTTCAGTTTCTTCATGGTTTGAATAATATGGTGCGAATTAGACGCATCAAGGTTAGCCGAAGGTTCGTCGGCCAGCACAATTTCCGGTCTTTTTACCATGGCGCGGGCAATGGAAACCCTCTGGCATTCGCCGCCTGATAATTGTGCGGGTTTTGATTTCGCTTTATCGGCAAGTCCAACCCAATCAAGAGCTTCCATCACCATTTTTTGCCGCTCGGATACGGAATGTTTCTGCAGAAGTAATGCGAATTCCACATTATCAAAAACAGTATAAACAGGCAGCAGGTTATAGGTCTGGAAGATAAACCCAATGTGAAAATTACGCAATACAGCCGACTGCTTATGCGAAAGTTCGCTGACCGAATTCCCGAGTACAATGGCTTTTCCTTCGGTAGGATTATCGAGCGACCCGATAATGTTTAGCAAGGTTGTCTTTCCAGAGCCACTTGGCCCGACCAAACCGGTGAATTCTCCCTTTCCAAATGTGAGATTAATATTCCTCAGAGCCGTAAAATCACCTTCCCACATATGGTATCGCTTTGTGAGATTCTCAATTTTAATGATTTCGTAGTTTTGCATTCGTTTTGGGTGTTTGTGATTGGTGATTGGTGACTGGTGATTGGTGACTGGTGCAATTATTAATTTTGGCGGTAACTTTTTAGTTTTATTTGCCGATTTTGGTGATGTAGGTGGTGTCATTTTTTTGCGTGTTTTTTTCGCTGTTGCCTTTGCGGCTTTTTCAGCCTTTTCTAAAATCTTCGCCTTCTCTTTTTCTTCCTTTTCAAAAGCTTTCGCCTTTTCTTTCTCTGCCTTTTCAAATGCTTTCGCCTGTTCTTTCGCCTCTTTGTCCAAGGCTTTCGCCTGTGCTTTCGCCTCTTTTGCATCAGCTCTTGCGTCTTTTGCATCAGCTTTCGCCTCTTTTGCATCAGCTCTTGCTCGTTTTTGCTGTAATTTGTCAGCCA
>CAIWMA010000230.1 GCA_903913645.1 uncultured Bacteroidales bacterium
CAATACGTGTTCAGGTGGTTATACCAGATAATAATAGTGTTGAGGCCAAAATAGGAAAGGTTCAAAAGGTCAGAATAGTGGAAAGTGAAAAGTGAAGGTTGCAATTTGATTTTTAGTTTGAAATCTAAAAATGAATTAAAAGGGTATTGCAAAAGGCACAAAAGAACTTCGATTTCTTTAGTGCCTTTTGTTATTTAGAGTCTAAGCAACTTTATTTATTCTCCTGGTGATACTCCACCAGGCCATCAATAGGTGCTTTGATGAATTTGCCTGTTTTTATGCCGAATTCTAATCCAACTTCGGTAAGAATGTCTTTGTAGTGATAAGCGACTGATCCTACAAAATGAACCGGTACTTCTTTATGCCTGGCATAGCAGCAAACCTGGTATTTATAAAATGCACGGAAAGCCTCAGTCAGCATGTTGTGAATATAAGGAAGATCACGGTTGTTGTTTATAAACCGACTGAAAGATGCTAAAAAACGGCTGGGCGCGGGTTTCGTATAAACGGCATCCAAAATGCTTTCGAGGCTCATGGTATATTCTTCCTTGAATCTTTTTTCGACTTCCTCCGGTAATTCTTTGTGGAGATAAGCTATTAAAAGTTGTTTGCCCAGGTAGGCTCCACTTCCCTCATCGCCAAAAAAGTATCCTAATGAAAAGATGCCGTCTACAATATCCTTTCCGTCATAAAAACAAGAATTTGAGCCGGTTCCAAGAATAGCAGCTATACCTTCCTTATCGCCGCATAAAGCGTGTGAAGCCGCAAGTAAGTCGTGGCTGATGTGAATTCTTGCATTTGGGAATATTTTCTCAAAAGCATTTTCGACGATCATGTTTTTAACCGGAGTCGAACATCCTGCGCCGTAATAATACACTGCGCTTATTGCATTATTGTCAATATACGGCTGGAGTTCTTTCCAAAGCAGAGCTTCAATCTCTTCGCTGCCAACAAGATATGGATTAAAACCAGGTGTTTGAACTTGTTTGTATTCTCGTCCTTCTTTTATAAGGCGCCAGTCTGTTTTGGTGGAGCCGCCGTCAGCAATTAGTATCATGTTGGGTTTTGTTAATAGTTAAAAGGAAATGGGCAATCGAAAATGGTAAGATACCTGAGTTTTATTTTCCATTTGCTATTTTCCATTTTCAGATCAGGTAAAGCCTAATTTTTAAATAAGTCAAGTATTCGAGGCACAAAAATAATAAATCCAATGATAGCAGCAACTATAGCAGCGATCAGCACTGCCCCGGCAGCTACGTCCTTCACTTTTCCAATCTCCATATCAAAGTCAGGATGAAGCTTGTTGGCAAATGTTTCAATGGCAGTGTTAATCCCTTCCAAACTCAACACCAGAGCGATACACAACAAAATGATAAGCCATTCGGAGGTACTTATTTTGAACAAAATTCCTGCAATTACCACAATACATGTGATAATCAATTCAATGCGTGAATTTACCTGGCTTTTAAAAAGAAATGCGATACCATGTAACGCGTGTGAGAAACTCTTTATAAACTTTTGTGCAATTCTGATCATTTTCAAATTATTTGTCAACATTCGATAATTAGCCCCTGGTAAAAACCCAATTATCGCCTTTTGAAAGTTCGTGATTGAAATGATAACCACCTGCATCAAAACCAACCAGCATTTCATGATCAGTTATTTCGTTCTGAATTATAAAGCGGCTCATCATTCCACGGGCTCTCTTTGCGAAAAATGAAATCATCGCATATTTATCGTTGCTGCGATCCTTGAAGGAAGGCGTGATGATTCTTGCTTTCAGCTTTTTGGTATTAATTGAAGCGAAATATTCCTGCGAGGCGAGGTTTATAAGAATATTGCTTCCTGATATTTTCAGGTTTTTCTTTAACTCATCTGTTATTTTGTCGCCCCAGAATTTATAAAGGTTTTCACCTTTTGGAGTGGAGAACGAGGTTCCCATATCAATACGGTAAGGTTTTATCAAATCTAAAGGTTGCAATAAACCATACAAGCCTGAAATGATGCGAAGATGATTTTGTGCGAATTCAATTTCCTGGCCGGAAAACGTGTTTGCTTCCATACCATCGTAAACGTCACCATTGTAAGCAAAAATTGCTTGTTTTAACGTGGCGGTTTTCCAGGATGCATAACGTTCGGCATTTAGGTGGGCTAGTTTTGGCGAGATATCCAACAGTTTACCTAGTTTCGATGAATTGAGTTTACCCAACTTGCCGGCCAGGTAATCAGCATCCTTTAAAAAGAGAGGTAAAGTGCTGACATCAAAGGGAGCAAGGCTTTCAAAATTGAGCGATTTGGCTGGGGAGATAATTGCAATCATAATAAAATCTATTTCGAAACGTGTGATGAAATTTCTTTCAAACGCTGTTCGGGACTCAGAGTCGTATACCTGTCACTTAGTTTATATACGACTCCATGTTTTGTAAACTCTATACTAATCATTCCTATTGCAATAAATCCAGCTATAATATTTTCGGCAGTTTTGCTATTGATTTTGGCCAGTTTACAAAATTTTGATTGAGTTACGGTTGGTTCAGTTTCAAGGTAAGTGAGAAGGAGTTTTTCGCTTTCTGTAAATTTGATGAAAGTGCCGGTTTTCAGGTTTTTCCACTTATATGCTTTGAGCCACACGCTGTTAACCGTGTAATTTTCATCTTTTACTCGAATGTATATAAGGTAATCCTCTTTCTCAACCGGTGCCGAATGTAGTGTTCCTTTTATTGCAGGAACAATAATTTCCAGAACACGCTTTTGGTTCACTGTCCACTCTTTCACTTCGAAGGGGACAACCGGTCGTGTATACATTTCGGAAGCAGCCTGAACCATGTAGA
>CAIWMA010000231.1 GCA_903913645.1 uncultured Bacteroidales bacterium
GTTTTGGGGTGGTTACTTTCCGATACAGAACTTTCCAAAAATGTTCCCTAAAATATCTTCTGTTGATACTTCCCCTGTTATCTCGGCCAGGTGATGCAAAGCCGATCGTATATCGGTGGCAATAAGGTCGGTTGGAATATTATCTTCTATGCCTTTTGCTGCTTCATTTAAAGCATTGAGCGTACTGGTGATGGAATGATAATGCCGCGCATTACTAATGATGGCCTGATCGCCGATATTAGTGGTTTTAGCCGTTTTGACCAGCCGTTCCATAATAAGATTAATGTTTTCTTTCCGCTTAGCTGAAATAAAAATAGTTTCAAGGTCGAACAGTGCGGTTATGTGGTGTGGTGCCTCAATCATGAGGTCTGTTTTGTTGCCGATGAGCAGGAAATGCTTTTCCGGATCATCAATATGATCACGAAACTCAGATTTTAATTCGTCAATTTCATCCTCAGTAATTGTACTGATATCGAAAAGGTACAATATTACAGACGCTTCTTTTATTTTTTCATAGGTACGGCTGATGCCGATTGTTTCAATGGTGTCGGTGGTATGCGACCTGAGACCGGCTGTATCAATAAACCTGAAAGTGATTCCGTGAATGGTAAATGTATCCTCAATGGTGTCGCGGGTTGTGCCCGGAATGTCGCTCACAATTGCTCTTTCTTCGTTGAGAAGAGCATTCAGTAAAGTGGATTTACCCACATTAGGTTTTCCGATTATGGCAACCGGAATACCTTTCTTTATGACATTGCCGAGCGAAAATGATGAAGCCAGATTTTTCATTTCATCGATAAGGGCATTCATGAGTTCTTTCAGTTTACTGCGATCAGCAAATTCAACATCTTCCTCACCGAAATCGAGTTCCAGTTCAAGTAAGGATGCCAGGTCGAGTAACTGGCTCCGCATATCTTTTATCTTCTGCGAAAATCCTCCCCGCATCTGCGACAAGGCAAGATCATGAGCAACTTTTGAACGTGATGAAATCAAATCGGCAACAGCTTCGGCCTGCGACAAATCGAGTTTGCCATTCAGGAAAGCCCGCAAAGTAAATTCGCCGGCCCTTGCCATGCGCGCCCCGGCATCAATTAATACTTCTAAAATCCTTTGCTGTACATATTCTGAACCATGGCATGATATCTCCACAATATCATCGCCGGTATAGGAGTGTGGTTTACGAAAAATGGTTATAACAACCTCATCAATCACTTCATTTTCGGTAGAAAAATTACCAAAATGCGCGGTGTGGCTTTTAAATTGGGTGACGCTAAAGTTTAGTTTACGTGATTTGAAGAACTGACTGCTGATTGAAATAGCCTCAGGACCCGAAAGTCGTATAATTGCTAAAGCACCAATTCCCGGCGGGGTCGAAAGGGCACAAATAGTATCATTCCTGGAATTAGATGAATAAGGATTCATAGCAGTCGGGCGTTATTTATACAAAGATAGTGCGACTTCCAGCGAAATCAAATTTTCGAACTACTTTCTTATTGTTATAATAATTTTAAAATTCATAATATCAATAGTTTAGGTATGATAAAACTTCCGGAAGTTGTTTGGGTATTCAAAGTTTCAGAAAATTGAAATTTGGTTCTGTCTTGCCTCTACTATTTTTCTCAATCTCACTGTCCCTCTATCTCTCCGTCTCTTCATCTCTCTGTCTCCCCATCGCTCCATCCCCTTTCTCAGTCACCCCCATCATTAATACTCTCCAATTCAGTGTCCTTGTTTTCTTCCAATATCGACATTACAGATTTAATGTCATAAACACTGTTGTTTTTACGGTTTCCTAAAACTATGATTACGATATCCGATTCCATATCCATCCATAGCATGGTGCTGAATCCTGCCCACCAGCCACCGTGATACACATAATTTACCTTTTTCATTTTCTTAGGATCGGTCATCAGCCTGAACCCCAGTCCATAGTTATGCCTGCTTTTATGTTCGAAACTACGCGGGGTGAAAGCTTCATTAAGCCAGTATTTGCTGAGTAAACAGCCTGAATGCAATGCGAAGTACCAGCGTTCCATGTCGCCTACGGATGCGAAAATACCTTTGTCGCCGTATACGCCATCAAAAAACTCACGTTCGCGGCGCCTGTTTCCTTGGAATCCTGTAGTTCGGTTGCGTAGTAATGATTCTGGTGCGATGGTATCAATAAATGTATGCGTCATTCCGAGTGGTTCAAAAATCCGGGTGCGTATAAAGTGCTCATAACTCATTCCGCTTATCTTTTCAATAATGGAAGCGAGGATAATGAAATTGCTGTTGTTATAACTAAAGCTTTTTCCAGGCCGGTTATATGGTTTTGGTAATGAATCGGCTTCGCTGAACCATTTCAGGATGGAGTCGTTGGTAGGAGCGGGGCCATTCTTCCTTCTTTTATCTTCAAAACAATACAGGTAATTAGGCAACCCACTGCGGTGACTCAATAAATTTTCGATTGTAATCCCATGATAGGGAAAAGATGGGATGAACCTTTGAATGCTGTCCTGAAGTTTCAACTTTTTATCCTGGGCCAGCAGTAATACTGCGGTACCGGTAAAAGTCTTGCTGATTGATGCAAGTTGAAATGCGGAATTAATGTTTAGCGAATCCTTTGTATTCAGATTTGCATAACCAAAAACATTCTGATACAATATTACACCTTTCTGGGCGATAAGAACAGCCCCGTTAAATCCCTGGCCTTTAGCTTTTTTCTTAAAAAGAGAATCCAGCGCAAGAGATTTCTCTGCGGCATGAATTTTTTTTCTGATACGGGCTTCTTCCTTTGGCGTAAGCCTGCTGTTGGTAATACATTCAATAACCTGAACCGGAGTCTTTGCTGGTTTTTCAGTACAGCCTGGTGTTATAACAACCTGTATTGCAGTTAAAAAGATAATGAAAATATGTCGGGTAGGAAGTTTCACAGAATTGTATTTTTTGATTTTACAAAAGAAGCCAAACATACTTTGCGCCCGACATAAATCAGGTAAAGGTTGTTAACAAAAGGATGTTCAGAGTAAATTGGTTTTGTATTTACAGCAGGCAGAGAACGCTGAAAATTCAGGTTTCAAAAGATTAACACATATTGCTGCAAAAAGTTATTTCCTTAATTAAAATGTAAATTATTCGTTCTTTGTGTATCACTCGGGGTCTTTAATTTTTCTGTTTCCTTATCAAAAAATCATTAAAGCTTATTGTTTAAGATTTACGGGCAGTTTCTAAAAATATTTTTACCTTTGGTCGCATAAATAATTTCAGGAAATGAGCATACTTGTTAATAAAGATTCACGAATTATAGTGCAAGGTTTTACCGGTAGCGAAGGAACATTTCATGCTACCCAGATGATTGACTACGGAACCAACGTTGTTGGCGGAGTAACCCCAGGCAAAGGTGGTAACGAACATATTGGTCGCCCTGTTTTTAACACTGTGAAAGAAGCCGTAAAAGCTACCAATGCCAATGTCTCCCTTATTTTTGTACCACCTGCATTTGCTGCGGATGCAATTATGGAGGCTGCCGATGCTGGTATTAAAGTGATTGTTTGTATCACCGAAGGTATTCCGGTAAAGGATATGATGGCTGCCAAGGAATATGTTGATGGTCTCAATTGTCGTTTAGTCGGACCTAACTGCCCTGGTGTAATCACCCCAGGTGAAGCTAAAGTTGGTATCATGCCAGGATTTATTCACAAGAAAGGTATAATAGGCATTGTTTCCCGCTCAGGGACTTTAACATACGAAGCCGTTGATCAGCTTACCAAAGTTGGTTTAGGACAGACAACAGCCTTAGGAATTGGTGGTGATCCTATTATTGGAACTACTACCCGCGATGCTATGGAATTGTTTATGGCCGATTCCGAAACCAAAGGAATTGTAATGATTGGTGAAATCGGCGGAAATATGGAAGCGGATGCGGCTTATTATGTTCGCGATCACGGAACAAAACCAGTTGTTGGATTTATTGCAGGCGCAACGGCTCCGGCTGGTAGGACTATGGGTCATGCAGGTGCAATAGTTGGTGGTAAATCCGATACTGCTGAAGCTAAAAAAGCTATTATGCGTGAATGTGGAATCACAGTTGTAGATTCGCCGGCCGAAATTGGTGCAGCGATGTTTAAACTCATAAATAACTAGAAACCGGCCTAGAAAAAGTACTCTCAAGTTGCTTATTCCGAAATCCTATTTCTTTTCAACTCTTTCGTAAGCTCCCAAATCAGGCGGTCCTGGATTAAGCCTCGATATGCCTTTGCGGTCGAACTTAATATCAGGAATTGTACTGTTAATAATGTCAATGGATGCGGCATTTATCGCAAAGGATAATGTATCCAGTTGAAAATTATTTAAATAGGGATCCTTAAATTTTGCTTCTTTATTGATGAGACAATTGATAAAATTTGCCTCATACTTAGTTTCTTTATCCCAGCTTGCAAGGCATTGATCGAATTGGAAATTAAAAGTGGTTCCCGGGAGTTCATAAAAATCGATCTCATTAGCCATACTTCCTGTTAAAATGCAGTTTCCGAAGTAAGCGCCTGTTAATTCACCCGGAATTTGTTTGTACGACGAATCCAGCGAATAATTGCTGATTGATAATGCCGCATATCCTTTCCCGTTAAAATAGTTGGCCAGGGTACAATTCCGGAAATCATAGTTTCCACCTTGTTCAATCGAAACCGCATTCCCGCCACAATTTGTAACCTGGCAATTGGTTGAAACTATATTGGCTTTCGTTGCCCTGATGCCATAGTTTTTCATGTTGTTAATCAAACAATTATGAAGCCTGAGTGGCTCACCTCCTGCATACCCGCTGCTATCAGCCTGTATACCGACAATGGCATTTGTAATTTCGGCATAGGTAAAGCTAATATTCTTACTTCCGTTTTCGAGCCATATCCCATCCCACAATCCAGGAATGGTAAGATAATCATCGTCAAGCCTGTCACTGGTAAAAATTACTGGCAACTCAAGCGTTCCTGTAACATTTAGCGAAGCACCCGACCTTATTTCAAAGCTGCTTCCCTTGTGAAAATATAATTTCGTTCCGGGTAAAATGGTCAGTTTGCAGTTTTTGTCGGCCGTCAGCGTGCCATAAATTACATGTGGCTTGTCAACGGGCAGAATTACATCGCCGGTTAGTATAACATTGTGGTGGAAATAGGCATCCTGTCCCCAGGCAACAAGTTTTACATCCTGCATATTGCCATTTATTTCAAATGTAATAGAATCACTCTCAACCAGAGGATTGTTGGCCTTATTTGGATCGATGGTAACTTTTACAAATATATAGGCGCTGTCTTTCGGCCCGATTTCCAGGTCACGGTAAAGTTCAGTTGCTGTACCATCGATGTTAAGCCTGAACGGTGAAGCGGTGCCACGGGCAAGTGCTACTTTTGAGATATTTATTTTACTGCTTCCGGTATTTCTGACAACCAGTTGCCGGGTAATGGATCCTATGGTAGTAAAAACGGTATCAAACAGTATGGTATCCGAACTGAAGCCAAGGCGGAAACCGGGGTCGGTATTTAATTCATCTTTCCTGCAACCGGTATAAGCCAATACAGTGGATATCAGTATAAATAGTATAATCCTTGCGGATTGTTTGATCGTCATCAGGTATATATTTTAGAGACGGTAAAGATAGTTGAATGTAAATTCTTTTTTTAAACGATTTATTTCTAAAAAAAATATTTTTTCGGTAAAAAAATCTTAATTTTAAGGTGTAAAAAAGGCTGAAAGTTAGGATTACATTCAATAGTTGGCTCACATGCAAATATTTCGTACCTTTGCAAATTCAAACGTTCGCCAATATAATAAGTGCTAAATAGTTGACACACTATGGATTATATTAAATTTGACAAGTCGAAGCTGGTAAATCTTGAGTATTCCCTTACGCGTGAAATGCTCCGATCCAACAGGGCTGGTTCATATTCATCCACAACCATAATAGGTTGCAATACGCGTAAGTATCATGGTTTACTGGTTACTCATCAGCCTCAGCTCGATGGAGGCATGCATGTATTGCTATCCATGCTCGACGAAACCATTATTCAACATGACCAGGAATTCAACCTGGCAATACACAAATACAAAGGCGAGAAATATAATCCTAAGGGGCATAAATATGTTACCGATTTCAATATTGATACCAACCTGAGAATTACTTACCGGGTGGGAGGTGTATTACTTTCGAAAGAAATGCTTTTTGCCGGCAATGAAGACAGTATTATAATAAAATACACTCTTCTCGAAGCTCACTCGCCCACTACAATACGTTTCAGGCCTTTTCTCGCTTACCGAAATATACATTCGTTGAGCAAAGCCAATAATGATGTTGAACGTAAATACGATAGCATTCCCAATGGAATAAAGGTAAGAATGTACCTCGGATATCCACATCTGCATCTTCAGTTTTCGAAAGAGAACGAATATATTCACACTCCCGACTGGTTTTTCGACTTTGAATACATGCGTGAAAAAGCACGTGGGTACGATTCGCTGGAAGATTTGTACACACCGGGATATTTTGAAATGCCTATAATGCAGGGCGAAAGCATCTACTTTATGGCCAGCCTCGATATGGAGGACCCAAAAACATTTGCTCGCATGTACAGCCAGGAACTGAAAAAACGTATTGTACGAGACAGTTTCGAGAATTGCCTGTTAAATGCTGCTGAACAGTTTATTGTGAAACGCGGGAAAATGTATGAGATTGTTGCTGGATTTCACTGGTTTGGCCGTGTAGCACGCGATACATTTATAGCATTGCCGGGACTTACATTGGTGCAGGGCGATTTTAAAACTTTTAAAGCAGTACTGGATAATAGTCTTACCGAGATGAAGGGGCCGCTGTTTCCTAATTCCGGAACAGGACTCAAAACCGAATATAAGTCAGTTGATGCGCCTTTATGGCTATTCTGGACGTTGCAGCAGTACATTAAATACAGCGGCGACAAAACAGTATGGAAACAATATGGTTCCACGCTGAAAATGATATTAAACAGTTTCCGTGAAGGAGATGCCCCATACAATATCCATATGCTTGACAGCGGTTTGTTGTTTGCCGGTGTTACCGGTTCGGCTGTTACCTGGATGGATGCTGTAATTGATGGCAAACCTGTAACCCCACGTGTAGGTTTAGCAGTTGAAGTAAATGCACTATGGTATAACGCCATTTGTTTTGCGATTGAACTGGCAGAAAGTGCCGGTGAAATGGATTTTGTGGAGCAATGGAAACCCATTGCCAAACAGATTCCTGCCGCATTTGTTGAAGCTTTCTGGTACAAAGAGCTAAACTACCTGTATGATTATGTGCATGGAGATTTTAAAGATAAATCGGTACGTCCTAACCAGGTTTTTGCAGTATCACTGCCTTATTCACCACTCAACGACGACCAGCGTAAGGGCGTACTCGACAGAATACAATCTGAATTGCTTACGCCACGTGGATTGCGAACACTTGCACCTAAAAATCCGGCATACAAACCTGAATATACTGGTGGTCCGGCCGAACGAGACATGGCTTACCACCAGGGATCAGTTTTTCCATGGTTATTCGGGCATTTTGCCGAAGGATGGCTGAACTTATATGAACAAAGTGGTGTTTCATTCATTGAAAAGATTTACTTGGGATTTGAGGAAGTTATGTCCGAACACGGAATTGGAACCATTTCAGAACTTTATGACGGAGATCCGCCATACCGTGCGTCCGGAGCAATTTCGCAAGCATGGAGTGTTTCAGAACTCCTGCGCGTTAATCAATTGCTCAAGGATATCAAAAGTGTTAAAGTTAAGAAATTGAAATAATTCATTTATCATTAGATAAGAAGATATGAAAGTATTAATGTTTGGTTGGGAGTTTCCTCCCCATATCACAGGAGGTCTTGGTACGGCTTGTTTTGGGCTTACCAAAGGATTGTTGAAACACGGGGTTGACGTTCAGTTTGTTGTACCTAAGGCCTATGGCGACGAAAGCCAGGAAGCCGTACGGCTTATTAACGCCAGTGATGTAACCGTTATGATGAACGATCCTGTGTTTCGTGAATATTGGAGCCAGATCACCTATATGGAAATCGGATCAAACCTTATCCCTTATGTTGGTCCTGAAGACTTCCAGCAAATGGTAAGCGAAAATATTAATACCAAGGTTGAAGAAGGTAGCAGGGTTTTCTCTGAAAAGTTCCAGTTCTCAGGCAAATACGGCCACGACCTCATGGAAGAAGTAGCCCGCTATGCTCTTGTCGGTGCTTCAATTGCAGCTAGCAGTGAATTTGATATAATTCATGCTCATGACTGGTTAACATATTCGGCCGGTGTTGCAGCAAAAAAAATATCGGGCAAGCCGCTTGTAGTTCATATGCATGCCACAGAATTCGATCGTTCAGGAGAGAATTATAACGAAAATGTATATGAAATTGAACGTAAGGGGATGGCAGAAGCCGACCGCGTAATAACAGTAAGTAACCTTACACGGAATATTGTAATTGAAAGGTATCATATTGATCCTGATAAAGTTATAACAGTTCATAATGCTGTTGAACCACCCGAGAATACCGAATTGCCTGATGCTGAAAAACATGTGAAGGAAAAAATTGTCACTTTCCTTGGTAGGATAACTTTCCAGAAGGGTCCTGAATATTTTATTGAAGCCGCCTGCAAAGTGCTGGAACGTGATAAAAATGTTCGTTTTGTGATGGCTGGTACAGGTGATCTGATGGAAAAAATGATCAGGCGCGTGGCAAAGCTTAAAATTTCGTCAAATTTCCATTTCACCGGTTTTCTCAAAGGTGAAAATGTAGATCGAATGTTTGCCATGAGTGATGTTTACGTAATGCCATCGGTATCTGAGCCTTTCGGAATATCACCTCTTGAAGCTATGCGTTCAAATGTTCCGGTCGTTATTTCAAAACAATCGGGTGTTGCCGAAGTACTCGATCATGTGATGAAGGTCGATTTCTGGGATGTTGATGCCATGGCAGATGCCATCTATGGATTATTGCACTATAAATCAATGCATAGTATGTTTATCGAGCATGGAACTGAGGAGGTGAATAATCTTAAATGGGAAAATGCAGCACGTAAAGTTGCTGATATTTACGAATCATTGGTTTAATACAATGTTGCTACAATAGTTATAATCAAAGTTTAAAACGAAAATATATGAGGTCAATTTGTCTTTATTTTCAGGTTCATCAGCCATTCCGTCTCAGGACTTATCGGTTTTTCGATATAGGCGCCGATCATTATTATTATGATGATTATCAAAACAAACGTATAGCCAGGCGGGTTGCCAATGATTGTTATCTTCCGGCTAACGAAGTTTTGCTTGGGCTTATAAACGAGTTTGGCTCTGCCTTCAAGGTGACTTTCAGTATTAGCGGCTCGGCTTTGGAACAGTTTAAAAAATATTCTCCAGAGGTAATTGCCAGTTTTAAACGCCTTGCTAAAACCGGGAATGTCGAATTCCTGGCCGAAACTTATGCACATTCTTTGGCGGGATTAAATGATCCGGCTGAATTTAAAAGACAAGTTCAGGAACATGCAGCAACTATTAAAGAATTATTCGGTGTAACCCCGACTGCGTTTCGCAATACAGAGTTGGTTTATTCCAACAGCATTGCAGGGCAGGTTCTTGATATGGGTTATAAAACAATGCTCACTGAAGGTGCTAAGCAATTGCTGGGGTGGAAAAGCCCTAATTATTTGTATTGTAGTGCACCACACCAACGATTAAAACTGCTCCTGCGTAATTATCAGCTTAGTGATGATATTACATTCCGGTTCTCGCAAAAGGATTGGAGTGAATGGCCTCTTACAGCTGAAAAGTATGTATCATGGCTCAATAATGTAGATCCAAAGCAGGAAATTGTTAACCTGTTTATGGATTATGAAACTTTTGGCGAACACCAGAAAGCCGAATCCGGAATTTTCGGATTCCTCAGAGCGTTCCCTGAACAAGTTTTAAAAACGCGTAAATGGATATTCAGCACACCAAGTGAGTTATCGGAAGACCTGCAACCAGTTGCCGGTATCGATTGCCCGCATGCTATCTCCTGGGCTGATGAAGAACGCGATCTGACTGCATGGCTTGGCAATGATCTTCAGGATGAGGCTTTTTCAAGTCTCTATAAAGTATCGGATATAATGCTTCATTGCACCGATGCTGACCTTAACCGTGACTGGAATTATTTACAGGCCAGCGACCATTTTTATTACATGTGTACCAAATGGTTCAGCGACGGTGCAGTTCATCATTATTTTAATCCTTATGGTTCTCCTTATGAGGCATTTCTTAATTACATGAATGTGCTTTCAGATTTCCTGATCCGGGTAAGAGAATATGCTGAAAATGAGCCGATTCCTTTTAGCGCACAAGTAGTGAAAAAAGTAGTTTTACCTAAGGAAAAAGCTGCTTCTATACCGAAAATTCCTGTTAAAAAGGAATCCAAAACAAAGACTTCTGTTGCTGCAAAGCCGCCTAAAAAAGCTTGAAGCAAACCGCTTAAGTGATAAAAACAGGAGAATGTTATTCACATTTTTGACCAAAAGTGAACAACTTAAAAGTCGTTTAATTTAAAATTCGTACTTTTGCACACCGCTGAATCAGGTTTTTTACCTGTCAGAGGTATGATTTTTGTGCAATTTATCTGATATTTCTGCACTGAATTACCTGAATCTGAGTCTGATCTATGAGTGAGAAAAAAATACTGAAACCCGATTATCTGTTTGAGGTAAGTTGGGAAGTTTGCAACAAAGTTGGAGGAATTTACACGGTTGTAGCCACCAAGGCTCCCGGGATACAGCAGGAATACGGTAACAATTACATACTTATCGGTCCTGACGTTTGGAAAGAAACCAGCCAGAATCCGGAATTTACTGAGGATAAGTCGATATTGAGAGTTTGGCGCGAACGAGCCGAAAACGAAGGCTTGCGTATAAAAATCGGCAGATGGAATATTAAAGGACGGCCTGTAGTTATACTTGTGGATTTTACCCAGTATATTCCTTCAAAAGACAAAATCCTGGCCGAATTCTGGGAAAAATACAAACTGGATAGTATTACCGGATCATGGGACTATTTTGAGCCGGCACTTTTTGGTTATGCAGCCGGAAAAGTAATTGAAAGTTTTTATGAATTCAGTTTAACCGCACAGGATAAAATCGTTGCCCAGTTTCATGAATGGATGACAGGCGGAGGTATACTTTACCTCAATGACCGTGTACCACAGATTGGAACTGTATTTACAACTCATGCAACTGTAGTTGGAAGATGTATTTCGGGGAATAACCTTCCCTTATATAGCCGCTTCGATGATTACCATGGCGATGCTATGGCGCACCGTTTCCAGGTTATGGCAAAACATTCACTGGAATACATTGCAGCAATTGAGAGTGATGCCTTTACAACGGTAAGCAAACTTACTTCCAATGAATGCAGGCAGTTTCTGGGCCGTGAGCCGGATATGATTACTCCAAACGGATTTGATGATTCCCTGTTCCTTGATGAAGATTCCCTTGCTTCAAAAAGAATAATAGCTCGTGAGAAACTACTAGCCGTAGCCCAGGCAGTTACAGGTAAGCCCCTTCCTACTGATACGCTTTTCCTTTTGAATAGTGGAAGATATGAGTTCAGGAATAAAGGGATTGATCTTTTTCTCGATGCCTTGGCTAATCTGAATAATAATGATAAACTCACTTATCCGGTAGTTGCTTTTATCACCATTCCTGCTCACCATTCAGGACCTGTGCAGGGCCTGGCCGAAAAAATTGAATCAGGAAATTATGAAAGTGCTGAGGATAAACATTATCTTACTCATGGACTTTTTGAGCCTGATTACGATCCTATTTTAAAAAGGCTGAAGGAAAACAGTCTTTTCAATACTTTACAGGACCAGGTAAAAGTAATATTTGTGCCGAGTTACCTCAATGGAAACGATGGTATTTTTAATCTGAGTTATTACGATCTGTTACCAGGTTTCGACTTGTCTGTATTCCCTTCCTATTATGAGCCTTGGGGATATACACCTCTCGAAAGCCTAGTTTTTGGTGTTCCTACTGTTACTACCACATTGGCTGGTTTCGGATTATGGGTAAGGAGCATTACCAAAGACAGTGGTATAACAGTGATCGATCGAAACGACGATAACAACGAGATGGTTGTTAATTCTATAGTTTCGGTTATACTGTCGTTTGAAAAAATGTCGGAAATCAGGCGTGCGGAACTTTCGGCATCAGCAATCGCTATTGCTCATACAGCATTGTGGAGCAATTTACTCAAATACTATAAACAAGCTTATTCTATTGCTCTCGAGAAGGTTTCTGACCGTTCCGACTTATTCCGCGACAAGCGGCAGGCCGAGACTGTAATCAGTGTAAATGGCAAAAAACCTTCTTCGCCCGAATGGCGTAAAGTACGTGTTCGTCATATGTTTCCCGAGGCACTGACTGGTTTGTTAAAACTTAGCCGAAACTTATATTGGTGCTGGAATAGTGAAGCTACTGATTTGTTCCGGTTGATAGACCCCAATCGGTGGGAAAATACTGAGCATAATCCAATTGCTTTGCTCGAATCGCTTACTTTCAGCCAATTGCAGGCACTTGAGAAAAATGAGGACTTCATGTCACGTCTCAAGGTAGTAATAGAACATTTCGATCAGTATATGGCAAAAAGTGCTGAAAAGAAAGGTCCAAAAATCGCATATTTCAGCATGGAATTCGGCTTGCACGAAAGTGTTCAGATCTATTCAGGCGGTTTGGGAGTGCTGGCAGGTGATTATCTTAAAGAAGCTTCCGATTCAAATTCCGATATGATTGGTATAGGTTTATTATACCGTTACGGATATTTCAAGCAGACATTATCACCTTTCGGGGAACAGGTTCCTCAATATTTTCCTCAGAGATTTAACCATCTGCCTATAAAACCGGTTCGCTATCCTGACGGAGAATGGATCACAGTTGGCATTTCATTGCCCGGACGTGTTTTGTATGCCAAGGTATGGAAACTCGAAGTGGGTCGCATTCCTCTTTATTTGCTGGATGCCGATATTGAAGAAAATTCTGAAAACGACAGGTTTGTAACGCACCAATTATACGGCGGCGATCTTGAAGTCCGTTTTAAACAGGAATTGTTGCTTGGTGTAGGCGGTATTCGTATGATAGAAGCTATAGGTATTGAACCCGACCTTTATCACTGCAATGAAGGCCATGCCGCATTCATTGGTATTGAACGTTTACGCGAATATGTACAAAATCACCAATTGTCATTCCTACAGGCAATTGAGCTTGTAAGAGCTTCAACTTTATTTACTACCCATACTCCGGTTCCAGCAGGTCACGATGCATTTACGGAAGATCTGTTACGTACATATATCCCACATTATGCAATTCGCCTGAATATATCATGGAATACTTTCATGAACCTTGGGCGATATTACGAAAACCACAACGATCAGAAATTCTCAATGAGCGTATTGGCAGCAAAACTTTCGCAGGAAATGAACGGCGTGAGCCGCATTCATGGGCAGGTAAGCCGGCAGATGTTCAAGGATATGTATAACGGATTTTATGAAAATGAAATTCATATCGGATATGTGACAAATGGTGTACATCTTCCAACCTGGACAAATGCCAAATGGAAGAAACTTTATCTTCAGGAATTCGGACCTGCATATCTCCAGGATCAGTCGAATCCGGAATACTGGAAAAAGATACACAACGTACCCGACGAACGGATCTGGCAGATCAGGCAGGACCTGAGAGGCGAATTGGTTAGTTATATCAAAAAACATCTGAAGGATTCGATGGGTACAAGTTCGGAAAAGCCGAAGCAACTCATCCAGATAATGGAGTCGCTTGATGGTAATGCACTCACCATTGGCTTTGCCCGTAGGTTCGCAACCTATAAACGTGCTCACCTGTTGTTTTCCAATATCGAACGGCTGGCACAAATATTAGGTAACGAAAAATTACCTGTGCAGTTTGTTTTTGCTGGAAAAGCTCATCCTGCCGATAAAGCGGGTGCCGACCTCATAAAACGAATTGTTGAAGTGTCGCGTATGCCACAGTTTGTAAGCAAAATCATCTTCCTTGAGAATTATAATATGGCTATGGCAAGGAAACTTGTTCAGGGTGTTGATATCTGGCTGAATACGCCGACCCGTCCGCTGGAAGCCAGTGGAACCAGTGGCGAAAAAGCTGTGATGAATGGCGTGGTAAATTTCAGTGTACTCGATGGATGGTGGGCCGAAGGCTACCGCGAAGATGCAGGCTGGGCGCTGAAAGAAGAACGCACATACGAAAATCAGCAGTTTCAGGATGAACTCGATGCCGAAACCATCTACAATATCCTTGAAGATGAAATAATTCCTGCATTCTACGATCGTGATAACGATGAGGTTCCACATTCATGGGTTAAGTATGTGAAAAATACCATTTCAGGTATTGCACCTCATTTTACCATGAAACGTCAGCTTGACGATTATTACGCGAGGTACTATCATAAACTTGCTACCCGCTCGGCTCTGCTTAAAGATGATGACAATGCCGCAATGCGCAGCCTGGCATCGTGGAAGTTCAGGATGATACGCAACTGGGATGGAATTCAGGTGGTTGATGTGATATTACCAAATCCAACCAACGAAGTACTGAATCTTGGCGACCTTTTTGTAGCTGAACTTGTTCTCAATTTGGGTGATATCGCTCCCGATGATATTATGATCGAGATGATATTAGGTCAGAAAGTTAATGATAATATGGTTGAACCTCAATCTATTTTCGAATTGCATCTGACTAAAGTTGACGGGAACCTGGCACATTTCATCATCGAGGTTGAAACGCCACTAGCGGGAGTTTTCGATTTTGCTTTCCGTATCACACCGAAAAATTCACTGCTTCCTCACCGTATGGACTTTAATTTGGTGAAGTGGGCATAAGTTTGAGACAAAGAGAGACTTAGAGATACGGAGAATGTTGGATTGGGAAAGATATCTTCCCTAAATCCTAATCCCTAAAACCTAACTCCTTTCTTCCATTTATTAACGAATTACTAATAAATCCCAAATATGAAACTACTCGAAGGAAAAGTAGCCTTGATAACCGGAGCTTCCCGTGGAATTGGCAAAGCTATAGCAATTGCGTTTGCACAACAAGGTGCTTCGGTTGCATTTACTGATATGCGCCGCGATGAGATAATGGAAGCTACAGAACTTGAAATACAAGCTTTTGGCGTTAAAGCTATAGGCTATGCTTCCGATGCCAGCTCTTTTGAAGACAGCGAACGTGTTGTTGATGAAATAGCAAAAGAATTTGGTCGAGTTGATGTTCTTGTAAACAATGCCGGTATTACCCGCGACAACCTCCTGATGCGAATGACTGAAGCTGACTGGGACCTTGTAATAAAGGTTAACCTGAAATCCGTATTCAACCTCACCAAAGCTGTTCAGAAATATATGCTCAAACAGCGTTCCGGCTCAATTGTAAATATGAGCTCGGTTGTTGGTGTCAGTGGAAATGGCGGACAATCAAATTATTCAGCTTCAAAAGCCGGATTAATTGGATTCACCAAATCAATTGCGCAGGAACTTGGATCAAGAAATATCCGTTGCAACGCTATTGCTCCGGGTTACATAGAAACTGAAATGACAGCCAAGCTCTCCGAAGAAGTGCGTACCCAATGGGCAGCGCAAATTCCTCTTCGCCGTGGCGGAAAACCCGAAGATGTAGCACAGGCATGTGTTTTCTTTGCGTCCGACCTTTCTGCTTATGTAACCGGCCAGGTGCTGAGCGTTTGCGGTGGAATGAATACCTAGAGTAATTCAATTTTAAATATTAAAAGCGGATTTCCCCGATTGGGAAATCCGCTTTTTTTCTGTTCAATTTTTAATTACCTGAAAATCATGAATGTCGAGAGTTCAGGAACAATTCAATCTTGATATCGGAAGTCACTTGAGCATTGAACCATTCATCTGTTAACTCGGAATGAATATGAAGCTTAATCATTTTAGTGATATTCAAATGGTGCTATTTAGCAATCTTTTTCACTTTATAATAATATTTTCAACAAAATAGTTGAATTTAAGTACTGATTTTCCGTAATTATATATTTTGCAGCCTGGTAAACATAATTAAGATATTAGTTGTTAATAAATTTTAAATCCTTTGTTGTGTATTCCTTGTACGATTCGTTTTTAGCTGGATTTTCTTTTTTTTTTACATTGCTTTAGCGTAAATATTATTATTACATACTACTTCTATTACTCGCACTTTTTTAACTGGATTATCAAAAAATTAAAATATAAACTATGGCAAAAAAGGAGCTGAATATAGTGATTGCTGAGAATTTGGCTGAGCAGAATGAAAGTGCATTCACCCGAACCGAATTTCCTGTTGTTTGTATTGGAGCTTCAGCGGGAGGCCTGGAAGCATTGCAGGAATTTTTTCAGAATATGCCGCCTAATCCTGGGGCGGCTTTTGTAATCATACAACATCTTTCTCCTGATTATAAAAGTCTTATGGGTGAATTGCTTGCACGCCATACTCCTTTGAATATCCATCGTGTTATTGATGGAATGCCTGTTGAGAAAGATCATCTCTACCTCATACCACCCAGGAAAAACATGACCATCTTTCATGGCAAGTTGCTCCTTTCTGATCAAAATCCAGGACGTTCGCTCAATTTGCCTATTGATATTTTTATGCGTTCACTGGCTAAGGACCAGGAGAAAAATGCAATTGGAATTATACTTTCAGGGACTGGGAGTGATGGTACACTCGGCATTCGTGCCATTAAAGAATACGGTGGAATGACAATGGTGCAGGACGACCGGTCTGCCAAATTTGATGGTATGCCCCGTAGTTCCATTTCAACAGGAAAGGTGGATATTATTCGTTCCGCATCACAACTTCCATTAGAGCTGTTCAACTATATCAATCACCCGCTGATAAGCAAATCCGAAAAAATCGAGCAACAAATCAGTGAAGACGGAAATCAGCTTTCAAAAATGATTTCCATCCTTCGCGATGAAATGGGTGTTGATTTTTCATGCTACAAGGACAGCACGATAATCCGCCGGCTGGAGAAACGCATTAGTATCAACCGGTTCGCTAACATCGAAGATTACGTGAATTTTCTTTCAGGCAACCAGCGTGAAGTTCATGTGCTTTTTAATGATCTTTTGATTGGTGTTACCCGGTTTTTCAGGGATGAAGATGCTTTCGAGAAAATTAAAAATGAAGTATTGCCGGTTATCCTGAAGCCTAATCTTACCGGGATTCCGCTTCGAATATGGTCGTCGGGTTGCTCTACCGGCGAAGAGCCATACTCCCTCGCGATGATGATCAAGGAATATCTGAATGAGAATTTTATAAACCGTGAGGTGAAGATATTTGCCACCGACATTGATTCCGATGCACTCGACTTTGCAGGAAGCGGCACTTATCCTGAGAGCATAGTTTCGGATGTTTCCCAGGAAAGACTCAGCCGGTTTTTTACGCGTAAGGATGGTGGTTATCAAATAACTGACAGCATAAGGAGTATGGTGATTTTTGCGAAACATAACATTTTGCGCGATCCTCCATTTTCAAAAATAGACCTGATTTCATGCCGGAATATGCTCATTTATCTCAATGCCGATGTTCAGCAGAAAATACTTTCGATGTTTTACATGTCGTTAAAGGAAAACAGCTTTATGTTCCTCGGTAGCAGCGAGTCGATAGGTGGACTCTCGGATGGCTTTTTTACAATTGATAGTAAACATAAAATTTATAAACAGAAACCAGGTTTCCGGCCTGCCATGATGGAACCGTTCACGGTTTCTCCAATTCAGAATAAACGAAATGAATTGAAGAGCGTAGGGAGTTACCTAAGCAGGTCGAAAGTAAAAATTTCGCGCATTGATAGTATCTTCGACGAATTACTGGGCGAATATGTTCCCCCTTCGGTGATTATCGATGATTCATACGAAATCATTCATACCATTCATAATGTAGGTGGTTTTATCTCCCTTCCTATAGGTCAGATCAGCCTCAATTTGCTGAAAATGCTCCCAAAGGAGCTTTCTGTACTCGTAAGTAGTTTGTTGCGTAAAGCTAGCAACAGCGACCAGATCGTAGTTTTCGAAAATATTCTTTTACCGAAGTTTCCTGAAAAAACAATTGACATTTCAGGCCGTAGGCTAACTGATAATAAAACAGGAGAACGGTATTTTATCATTTCTTTTCTCGAAAAGGATGCTTCTGTTAAAAAACCGAAAAGTAAAGCCCGCATTGGAAAACTCGAAGTTAATAATCAGTACCAGGATCGGATTGCTGAACTGGAACGAGAGTTGCAATTTAAAAGCGAAAGCCTACAGGCCACTGTCGAAGAGCTTGAAACTTCCAACGAAGAATTGCAATCATCAAATGAAGAATTGATTGCTTCGAACGAAGAACTGCAAAGTACAAATGAGGAACTTCAATCGGTAAATGAAGAATTATATACAGTAAATGCCGAACACCAGAATAAAATAGAAGAACTCACCGAGTTGAATGCCGATATGGATAACCTGTTGAAAAACACTAAAATAGGAACTTTGTTTCTTGACAGGAGTTTGACAATTCGTAAAATTAATGATGTTGCAGCGAGGCTTACAAATATCCGGATTACCGATATTGGCCGGCCAATCCATCATATTTCGTTCGATAATCTGTACAGCGATTTCATGAATGATTTACAAAATGTGCTGGAAACGCTTCAATCAAAAGAAACTGAAATCCATGATAAAAACAAAGATTCGTACCTGGTAAGGATTATCCCCTACCGCACTGCCGAATATGCTGTAGATGGTATCATTGTGACTTTTATTGATATCAACAGCCTTAAAAAGTCGGAGGAGCATATCAGCCAGTTAAATAACCGACTTGAGATGGCAATGAACCTGGGGGGGCTGTCGTGGTGGGAATGGGATTATTCAAAGAATATTCTTAAAACCGGCAGTCTGAAAGCAACCCTTCTTGGGTTTACTCCGGAAGAAATTGGTTCAGGTTATGAGGCGTGGTCCGCCCTTGTTCATCCTGATGATATCGGGTTAAAAACTAGTACTATGCTCGATCATTTGCAGGGGAAAACACCTATGTATGAATGTGAATACCGTATCAGAACCAAAGCTGGTCGTTATCTTTGGTATATGGATCGGGGAGGAGTGGCACTGCGCGACAAGAATGGGAATCCTTCAAGCGTATCGGGTATTGTAATGGATATTACACATCACAAGGAGACTGACCTTGCATTGCAGGATAGCGAATTAAAATACAGCCGGTTGTTTGAAACTATGATTCAGGGAGTTGTTTATCAGAACGCTGACGGAATTATTTTAACAGCAAATCCTGCCGCTCAGCAAATATTGGGACTTACTCTGGATCAGATGCAGGGCCGGCAATCTATTGACCCTGAATGGAAATCGATTCATACCGATGGATCGCAATTTCCTGGCATTGAACATCCGGCGATGGTGGCATTGCAAACAGGCAAGGAAGTTCATGACGTAATAATGGGAGTTTATAATCCTATAAAAAAAATAAATACCTGGATAAGCATCAATGCGATCCCATTATTCAGAGATTCGGAGACAACCCCATACCTTGTTTATTCAACATTTGAAGATATTTCAAGCAAAATAAAATCGTTGGCTCATATTTAGGAAACGCTCCAATGTGTATCAAAATTTTATGACAATTATTTTATTTTTCACTGAAGAAGTGGTAGGAAACTAAAATGAAGTAAATATAAATTGCCCGTACCCGGCATCATAATGTATAAAATCAGTAGTTCTGCATCTTTTTTCACCTAGATAAATCGTTATTATGGCAATCGGAAATCACAACTTCTCCAAACTGCGTGAAAAAGCAGACAAAATACTACTCAATGGTGGTGGGCCCGATAAATCTCTTTATACCAAGGATTTAGAGACTCTGGTCCAGGAGCTGAATATTTACCAGATAGAGCTCGAACAGCAAAATGAAGAATTGATGCACACTCAGCTAGAATTGGAAAAAAGTCGTCAGCGTTTTTCTGATCTGTTTGATAATGCACCTTTTAGCTACTTTTTAATATATGATGATTATCAAATAATTAATCTCAATGCAACGGCTTGTAAGTTTCTGGGTGGAGATAAAGGGAATTTTATAAATCAGAAAATATCGAAGTTTATTCATCCGGCATCGCAGGATACTTTTCTTTTTCACTTACGTGATGTGAAAGCTTCGAACAGGTCGTTGACCTGTGATATTAAACTGGTTTCAAGGCTAAAAGAAGAATTCTTTGTGCGCTTGCTCAGTAAAGCTGAAACTGACGAAGAACATGGTGGGCGTAGTGTTATACGTGTATCAGTGTCGGATCATACAAGCGAAATAGAAGCTGAAATTGCCAGGAAGGAAAGTGAGGAGAAATTCAGGCAACTGGCTGAAAATTCACCGGTAATTATTTATCGTACAAGTCTGCAGCCCTCATTCCGGTTTGATTACATAAGTCCTGCCGTTTTTACCATTACCGGATATTCTCCCGAAGAGTTTTATAAAGATCAATCCATACGCTTAAAACTTGTTCATCCTGCTGACATAAAACTATTTGAAGATTCGGAAAAATTTGTTAATGGAGAGTCCTGTATTTTCCGTTGGGTTCGAAAAAATGGTACCATAATCTGGATCGAACAACGAAATATCCTGATTTCAGATAATGCAGGACAACCTTTGGTAATTGAAGGAACAGTGCGAGATATCACCGAACAAAAAAATGCCGAGATAGCCCTTCGGGCAAGCGAAGAGAAATACCGTACCATTTTTGAAGGTGCCCCGCTAGGCATTTTCCGTTCAACAAAGGAAGGTAAGTTTATTGAAGTTAACCATGCTTTGGCTAAAATGTTTGGCTATCAGAATCCGGAGGAAGTAGTACGCGAAATTTATAATATTTCGAAACAAATGTATGTTGATACACTGAAACGAAGCGAAATTCTGGAAAATACAGCCAGGGACAAAGTTTCAAAGTTCGAGAACCTGTATAAACGAAAGAATGGCGAGATCTTTTATGCTAATTTGTATCAAAGAGAAATCTCCGATGATAAAGGGAATATTCTTCTTGAAGGAATGGTAGAGGATATTACCGATTCGAAAAATTATGAAAAAATCCTTAAATCCGCGATATCGAAAGCCGAGGAAGGTGATCGTCTTAAAATGTCTTTTCTGCAAAATATGTCGCACGAAATCAGGACTCCTATGAATGCTATATGTGGATTTTCGGACTTGCTTTTAGACGAAACAGACGAAAATTCGATACGGTCATTTACCAATATTATCCACAACAGTTCACAGCAGTTGCTAAGCCTTATTGATGATATTATTTTGTATTCTAAACTTCAGACTAAAATTATCCCCGTCAAATTATCCGGATTTAAAGTGTTTAGCCTCATCAAGGACGTTTATGATTCATTTAGTGTTCAGGATATCCCCGAAAATATAACTCTGAAGTATGAAATTGATTCCAATTGTAAAGATATTATTATCAGGGGGGATTATGATAAATTGCGACAGGTGATGACTAACCTGTTTTCGAACGCCATTAAATACACCAACCGGGGCGAAATTGTTATAAGTTGTGCAGTTATCGGTGATAGAATAGAGTTTTCTGTCAGGGATACCGGGATAGGTATTCCGGCAGCAGAACAATCAACTGTTTTTAACCGTTTTTACAGGGGACAGCAGGTTGAAAAGACAGCCATTCGTGGAACCGGTTTAGGACTGAGTATTGTTAAAGAGATGGTTGATTTGCTCGAAGGAAATGTGAACGTAGAATCAGAGCCCGATAAGGGTTCAAGATTCTTTTTCTCAATTCCTCTGGTTTTAGGTATTCCGATAGAAATTAAGAAAACAACCGGAGATTCATCGGAGACAATTATGAATGAACTTTCGGTGTTGATAGTTGAAGACGAAATTTATAATTTTCTTTATTTGCATGCCGTACTGGAAAAACTGGTAAAAGATATTGATAATGCTTTTGATGGAAAAGAGGCTTTGGATATGGTTAAAACAAAAAAATACGACTTGGTTTTTATGGATTTAAAAATGCCTGTTATGGACGGGCATGAAGCCACCAGGCAAATCAAAGAGCTGTTTCCTGATATTCCCATTATTGCTCAAACCGCGTATTCACACTCTGAAGAGAAAAAACTGGCCTTTGAATCAGGATGTGATGGATACCTTACCAAACCAATCAGTAAAGAAGACGTAATTAGTGCTATAAATGCAGTTTTTTCGAAAAACAGAAAGCCGTTGTAATCCAATTTGAACAATGCTGCAATTGGGCAGGGTTGCATTTTGAATTGATATGAGCGAGATAAGTGTACCGGTGATTTTTTTTTGCTGGTACTTGCTTAGAATAATAATGCAAACTCAGGTATAACCATACTAAAATGAAAAAAGCAGGAATCGATTTGAGTCGAATTCCTGCTTTTTTTTGGAATAGCCGGAAATTATTTTATCCCGTAATGCGGTGCCAGTATTTTCATAAACCAGGATGAAGGCAGAATATTTTTCAGAACCACTGCCAGTTTTTGCTCAACACTCGCAATAACATACCGTTGGCATGGATTCTTTGATTCAATAATTTTCACAAGTTTTTTGGCAAGAACTTCGGGCGCCCAGCCTCCATTTTCATCCTTCTCAATAATAGCCAATGATTTCGCGAATTGCTCAGCATAAGGATCATTAGCTGCTTTGGTCAGAAAGTTTCGGCGGTTGGCAGTATTATTGGTGTGGAAATCACCAGGATTGATAAGAACAACCTTTATATTGAATTGCTTTACTTCCATGCGCAATGCTTCGCTTATTCCTTCAATGGCAAATTTGCTGGCCGAATAGAATCCCTGGAAAGGCAAGCCCATCAGTCCGCCGATGGAACTAAAATTAATAATTGTTCCTTCCTTTTGTTTTCGCATGGCAGGTAATACTTCCTTAAGCATGTATACCAATCCCATGACGTTAGTATCCATCTGTAGCCGGATATTCTCAACAGGTGCAGATTCAATAGCTCCACCTGTATGTACTCCGGCATTGTTTATCAGGACATCTATTTTGCCTTCTTTTTGTAAAACTGATCCTACAGCCAGTTTAATTGATTCAGGATCAGTGAGGTCCATTTTCAGAACATTAACATTTGCTATGGTTTCGGCCTCTTTACGAACTGTACCGTAAACGATATGCCCTTTTGCAGCAAGCAATTCAGCTGTCTTTTTTCCAAATCCTGATGAAATACCGGTTATAAATACAACTTTTTGCATGAGGATTTTTTAAATCTAAAGTGAATGAGTAACTATTTTACAACCGATTCAGCATTCAGGATACCTAGTTTAACAGCTGCTTTTGCAATTTTCTCGATTGCTATATCTAACTGTTTAAAAGTATGAGTAGCCATAAGTGAGAAACGGATAAGGCTGTCTTCTTTAGGCACACCAGGTGAAACTACAGGATTTACAAACACTCCATCTGCCAGAAGGATTTTGGTCATTTGCAATGCAGCAATATCATCCCGTATAAATAAAGGAATAATCGGTGAAGCTGATTTGCCTATATCGAATCCCAGGTCCTTGAATGCCTGGTGAGCATAATGGGTTAAATCCCAAAGATGTGTGATTCTTTCCGGTTCAGCTTCCATAATGTCTAGAGCTGCAAGCACTGTTGCTGCCGATGATGGCGTCATGCTGGCACTAAAAATCAATGAACGGGAATTGTGTTTCAGGTAATTAATAATTTCTTTGTCGGCTGCAATAAACCCTCCTAACGATGCAAGAGATTTGGAAAAGGTTCCCATAGTAAGATCTACCTTGTCGGTGAGTCCGAAATGTGATGCTGTTCCTGCTCCGTTTTTACCAATAACCCCGATGGAGTGAGCATCGTCTACCATAACAGATGCTTTATATTTTTCGGCAAGCCTGACAACCTCTGGTAAATTAATAATATCGCCTTCCATAGAGAATATTCCATCCACTACAATTAACTTGATTTTGTCGGGTTCACAAAGTTTCAACTTTGCTTCCAACGACTTCATGTTATTGTGTTGAAATTTGAATATTTTTGAAAACGAAAGCCGGCTGCCTTCAATAATGGATGCATGATCCAATTCGTCGAGAATTAAATAGTCGTTCCGGCCTGTTAGTGCTGAAACCACTCCAAGGTTCACCTGGAAACCAGTACTATAACAGATGGCTCCGTCTTTATTCATTAATTTTGCAAGCCTTTCCTCTAATTCAATATGAATATCGAGCGTGCCGTTTAAAAATCTGGATCCGGCACAACCGGTACCATATTTATCGATGGCTTTTTTAGCTGCTTCCTTAATTTTTGGGTGATTGGTTAGACCAAGGTAACTGTTGGAACCAAACATAAGAACTTTTTTCCCGTTTATCAGTACTTCAGTGTCCTGGTCTGATTCAATAACCCTGAAATAAGGGTAAATACCTGCCTCCATTACTTTTTGTGGAGCATCATATTCCGATAGTTTATCCTGCAATATTCCCATTTACTCTAAGAAGTTACGATTTATTGACACAAAAGTAATGAAAAATTAATTGCGGATTAGATCGAATTACAGGAATTTATGAATTTTAACAGGATCAAGCAATTGTCAGTCTATTTAAAAACCTTAAAATCCACGATATCCTTACGCCGGGAAATAGTGCTTTATATTTGTAATTACAAATATAAAAACATGTAAATGAATTGATTAGTGAAATTATATAGATAGGAAAACTGCTTTTTAGTTCTCGGAATAAAGTTATTAATCTTCGTCCGACTTTTTAAGTTTCCATCTGCGGTGAGTCCAGAGCCAGTATTGAGGTGCTTTGTGTATGTCTTTTTCCAGCATACGCAAATGGCTTTCCGTGATTTCGCCTGGTTTTGTCTTCGATGCATCCTCACAAATCAATTGGGTACGAAAAATATATTTTCCTCTTTTTACCCGTTCGAGGCTGCCATAAAGTACTGCCATCTGGAGTTTTTGTGCAATTTTTTCGGAACCGGTGGATACAGCTGTTTCCTGGTTCAGGAATTGTGCCCAGTAAGCACCTTTGCGCCTTGGCGCCTGGTCACTCAGAAAGGCAGTCATGTTTAACTCATTTCGATTTTCTAACATTCCTTTTAAGGTTCCAGCCATGGTATACAATTTACAACTGGTGCTGGTTCGCAGGTGCGAAAACAACCGATCGAAATACGGATTGCTTAAAGGATGATAAATGACATAAGTCTGAAATTCAGTTTGTAAAGGTAATCCGGAAGGGCAATATTCCCAGTTGCCATAATGACCGATTACTACAATTGCACTCCTTCCTCTGTCATGTAAGCCCTTGAATTGAGCAAGAGTCTCCGTATCCATTTTACAACGTTCAAGTTTCTGCTTTTTGCTCATGGTAAGGAGTTTCATCATTTCGAAAAGCATATCCGTAAAATACCTGTAAAATTTACATTCGATAAATTTTAGTTCTGCTTGAGATTTTTCAGGAAACGAATTGGCAAGGTTCATTCTGACAATTCTACGCCTGTATCCGAATACATAATAAATCAGCAGGAAAAACAAATCCGAAAATATGAAAACTACAGCCCATGGCAGAACCGAAAAAAAATACATTAAGGGTAGAGCAATGTAATATGCTAATGCGTTACTGAACTTTTTCATATTATCAATGCCGGTTGAAATGCAAAATCCAGATCAGAAACTGCTGCATCTGTTTGATGTAAAACTAGCAAATTTAAGGAGTTCATGTGAATTATCCCAAAATCACACTAATATGATTTCAGGATAATCATTTCAAACTACCTTACAGAAGTAGGTATGGATTTCGGAATCAGATACTGATTCCACATAAGCCGAAAAGCCTATTTCTCTAATTTTTTCGATCAGCGGCATAGGTTTAAAAGGTGTAATAAGTTCAAATACCTGGCCAGGTTTCATACCGGAAGTTATTTTAACTGCTTCAGCCAAAGGATGTTGTCCCGCTTGCAGCATTTCGCGAGCATCCAGTGATTTACTAACTAAAGCGCCATTGAACCAGCCTGGTTTTTCGTTTAAGTTGTTGTTAGTGTTCATGTTTTCGTTGGTTTGATTTTGTGCTGCAGCTATGCACAGCGATTTCCTATTTTATTTTATACTATTTTCTATTAACCATTAACCATTTTTACTTTGATCCGTACGAAAGCAATCTCTGCTCACCTTTCAGGGCTCGCAGTTCAGTCAAATCCTGTGAGAATTCAATAGTTCCCAAATAGTTGCCATCTTTATCGCGAAGCGGGAAATAATTGATATAAATGAATTTTCCCTGCATCTGAATCCAGAAAGGCGCAGCAGTTTCTTTCCCGCTTTTAAAATCTTTCAGAATCTGATCTACAATATGCATGCTATGAGGTGGATGACACATACGAACATCGCGACCAAGTATGGCCCTGTTCCGGTCAAAAATGCGATGATTCCCCTGTGTGAAGAATTTTACCTTATCATCCTTATCCACAAAAGTAACATCAATTGGCAACGTATTCAGCAGAATAGTTAATTCATCAATAGTGAAACTACCACTTGGCAGGAGAACTTTCTCTCGGGCAAATTCGTTGTGTAAATCAGGCGATATGTTTTCCACCGATACCGGTAACCATTCTTCTGTTGGATCAAATAAGCAATAACCAATTTCATTGGTTTGCTTTAAAACCTCATACCATTCCTGGTCTGTGAGTTCGTCCATGGCTATAGGAAAAAGAATTTCATCTTCCTTCATGATCATGTCAGTAATTGATTTGGATGCAGGAGCTAGAACAATCGCAATAATATCAGTTAATTCAACTACTGTTGCTCCCATCGAATTTTGCAGGACTTCTATTGCATTTTTCAGCGAAGCCCGGGTTTCGTCGTGCTTGCCCCACATAACGGTTGGCGGCCCGGTGATCCCTTTTGCTTCCAGGAATGGGAAAAGCAGGTTTTCTTTGCGCCTGTAATGTTTGTCAACATCCGTTAATGCATTAAAAATGGAAAGCATTTGAATCACCATTTCGTCGTTAATTTCAGTACTATTGATTTCAGCAGCTTTTTTAATTCGTTCAAACAAAGCAGTGAGTTGAAGCCCCCGTTTTTCGAGCTCACGGTTCTCTTTTTTGAAAGTATCAACCGGGTGGCCTGCCGGAATAGTTTTGGCCGCCGAATGATCAATGTTGCCGTCGAGAACCATGGAGTGGATATCGCAAAGTTTCAAAACTTCCTCTACAGGAAGTCCTTCTTTAATAAGTTCCTGCTCAACTTCAACCACTTCATCATAAGGTATGCCTTTAAGCAGATTGGTAAGCTGCATCTTAATTGCTTCGGGAGCTTCGCCTTTGTGCAATTGAAGTATCATGTGTTTCAGGAGTTCTTTCCTGTTTTCCGAATTATTTATTAACTCGCTCATATTTAAAAATATATGGGATTAATTTGGTGCGTTTTTAATTATACGATACACTTTCTGTTCTCTGAAATATTACTATGCAAAGATATATAATAATTTAAGTACAATAATACCTAAATAAAATATTTATATTAAATTCCTGGGAAAAGTAAGAAAGGTGTTTAAATAAGCTTTAACTAACATAGCAGTTATTCTAAAAGTCAACACATCTTGTATTTATAGATTCAATATTTTTTTATAAGTTTGTTATAACAAATCCTCAAAAACCATTTATATGAAAAACTTTAAAATAGTATTCGTTAGTATACTGGCAGTAGGGCTGAAAGGTGCTGTTATGGCTCAGGATTGCAGCTATTATTCCCTTTCGGAGGGTATGGTTGCAGCCTATCAAAACCAGGATGCCAAAGGGAAAGTGACCAGTACTAACCGGTCCACCTGTTTGAATGTCAGTAAGGTTGGTAATGCGACGATTTACCAAATGAAGAGTGATTATACGGATGCTAAAAATAAAAACCAGACATCGAGAGAATATAAAATGCGATGTGAGGGTGGTGAGTTTTATGTAGATATGCAAAGTATGTTGGATCCAAAATCGATGGAAGCTTTTAAAGGGATTGAGGTTAGCGTTGATAGTAAGGATTTGATTTTCCCTTCAGGGTTAGCAGCCGGCCAAGTGCTTCCGGATGCCAGTATAACTATTTCCGCTGCCTCAGGTGGTGTGAGTCTTTTGAACCTGGTTATAAATATAACCAACCGGCAGGTGGTAGGCACCGAAACAGTAACCGTTCCAGCGGGAACATTTGAATGTGTCAAAATTACTTATGATGTAGAAACTAAAATGATGTTCAAAATATACGCTACTGTTACTGAATATGTTAATATGGGTGTAGGAAATGTGAAAACAGAAACTTTTGATAAAAAAGGGAACCTGTCGGGCACAACGTTGCTTGTTGAGTTGAAACAATAATCCTGGATTATACGTAGTTCAGCCCTTTTGAAATATTCCTGAATGAGCGAAAATTTTGCGACCTTTGTGAAATTATTCTAAAACCCTTACCGATAGTGGGATTTTCGCTTATTACTTCATACCCAGCATGGTTTTTGTCATTGTGCATCCTGGCAGGTTCGGCTTATGCCAGCTTGCTTTATTTTCGTAATAAAAGCAATGATTTCAGCCTCCTAACAACCCGGATACTGGCAATACTACGAGGTGTTTCCGTGACATCGATCGCATTTTTACTGCTTTCGCCATTATTAAAAAGTACTTCACGGTATACTGAGAAACCGATTGTTCTTCTTGCTCTCGACAATTCCGGTTCAGTTATCCTTGGCAGGGATTCTGCATATTATAAAAATGAGTTTGTAACTAAATACCTGCAACTGGCTGACGAGTTGTCGAAAAAATATGAAGTACAAACGTATACATTTGGCGATAAAATTACCCATGGTTCGGATGCCACTTTCACTGAAAAGCAAACCAATATGGAGGACCTTTTCAAAGAAATACGTGACAGGTATTCAAACCGTAACCTGGGTGCGCTGATCCTTGCCAGTGATGGAATATACAACCAGGGTACCGATCCGTTGTATGTTTCGGATAATGCGCCTTACAGCATATATACCATTGCAATGGGAGATACATTGCAGCAGAAGGATATAAAAATTTCGAGAGTAAATTACAACAGGATAGCCTTCCTTGGAAATGATTTCCCTGTTGAAATAACGGTAACAGCCTTTAAATGTGTCGGTTCTAAAAGTGAATTAAGTGTTTCTTCTGGTGAACAGCAGTTTTACAAGGAGAACTTCCAGGTCGGGCAGCCAATGTTTACACATACTTTCACAACCAAACTTACGGCCACAAAAACAGGCATCCAACGTTACCGTATTGCCGTTCCATCAATTCCGGGCGAAATAAGTAAAGCCAACAATTACCAGGAAATAGTTGTAGAAGTACTGGATAGCCGACAAAAAATACTTTTACTGCAGGCTGCTCCGCACCCTGATGTTGCTGCTCTGAAACAGGCTATTGAGAAAAACCGCAACTATTCGGTCGATAATTTCATGCTGAGCGATTTTAATGGATCTATTGCGTCCTACAGCATGGTGATTTTACACCAGGTGCCTTCGGTGAATGATGTCGGATTCCAGGTTACAAACCAATTGAAGACTATACCGGTCCCTGTGCTTTATATTATTGGAAGTCAATCAAATATTCCGGCTTATAACAGCTTGATGACTGGTTTACAGATTCCTCAGTCATTGAGTTCATTTAATGATGCCACAGGGGTTAAGAATCCTGATTTCAGTCTTTTTTCTCTGGGATCTGAAGTAGAGCATATAATTCCGGAATTTCCGCCGCTTACTGTTCCTTTCAGCCAATATAAGACTGGTACTGCTGCCCAGGTGCTGTTGTATCAGAAAATAGGTGCCGTGAACACCCGTATTCCATTAATTCTTTTTAACCAGGGCGTTGACCGCAAATCAGCAACCATTACCGGCGAAGGAATCTGGCGTTGGCGGCTGGCGAATTATGCAAAAGCGGGTAATCAGCAGGCTTTTGATGAACTTTTTTCCAGAATCATTCAATACCTGGCGGTGAAAGAAGATAAAAGCCAGTTCAGGGTATTGTTAAAGAATAGTTTTTTGGAAACTGAAGTTGTTGAAATTGATGCCGAATTATACAATGACAGCTATCAGCTTGTAAATGAACCTGATGTGAATATTGCTATTACGGATCAGAATAAAAAGATGTTCCCATATGCTTTCACCCGAACATCCAATGCGTATTATCTGAATGCCGGGAGCCTTCCTCCGGGTACATATTCGTATAAAGCAACTACATCTTTTGCTGGTAAAACATTCCAAAAAACAGGAATGTTTACAGTTATGTCATTGAATGTTGAATCGATGAATACTGTTGCTAATCACGTTCTGCTCAACAATATGGCAAACCGGCATAAAGGGAAAATGGTTTACCCTGCACAAATGGATGAAATTGTGAAATTGCTTGCAGCCCGCGACGATCTAAAGACCATTTCCTACACACAGAAGCGGTATACCGACCTGGTAAGCTTTTTCCCACTTTTACTGCTTCTTCTAGCGTTACTTTCTGCTGAATGGTTTATCCGCAAGCGGAATGGAAGTTATTGATAGGTTGGGAGATAAGAGATGAGCTATAAGATATGAGATCATAAGGATGTTTTATATGATAAAGTAGAAAGTTTAAACTAAACACCAGTTGAAATGATTACTGAAAAGTCAAAAAATGTTGACGATTATATTGCCAGCTTTCCTCAAAGCACTCAGGAGATTCTGGAACAATGCCGACAGGCAATAAAAATCTGCGCTCCTCAGGCAATTGAAGTAATCAGTTATGGCATGCCGGCATTTAAGCTTAACGGAATACTTGTTTGGTTTGCAGGCTATTCAAAACACATTGGCTTTTATCCAAAAGCTTCAGGGATTGAAGTTTTTAAAGAAAAACTCTCAATCTATAAAAGTGCAAAAGGTTCGGTACAGTTTCCGCTCGATAAACCTCTGCCTATCGAACTGATAACCGAAATCGTAAAATACAGAATCACGGAAAACACGCAAAATTCAAAGTTGAAAAAGAAATAAATTCCAAACTCCAAATTCCACACATCACACTCATAACTTACAATCATAATTCATAATGACTCCCCAAGTTCTTTACTACATCATCATTACAATAATCCTGGCTGGCTTTGGCTTCGATCAATGGATCAGTTATTTGAACACTACAACACGGAGTAACGTTTTACCCGATGTTCTAAAAGGTTTTTATGATGAAGAAACCTATAGCAGGCAGCAGGATTATGATCGTGATAATTACAGGTTTGGCTTAATTTCTGATATTCTTTCACTATTGGCTATTTTAGGAATGCTTGTTTTTGGCGGTTTCGCCTGGATTGACGGTTTCGTTAGGCTTTATACTGATTCCGGGATTTTAATGGCAATATTCTTTTTTGGAATAATAGCATTTGCCTCTGATCTGCTCAGTATTCCGATTGAAATATATCACACCTTCGTGATTGAGGAACGGTTTGGATTTAATAAAACTACACCTAAAACCTTCGTGATCGATAAGGTGAAAGGCTGGCTTCTGACAGCAGTTATTGGCGGTGGAATTTTGTCATTGATTATTTTTATATACGAAAAATCAGGGTCATGGTTCTGGATCCTGGCATGGATATGCATATCTGTTTTTACTTTATTTATCAGTTATTTTTATACCACACTCCTGGTTCCCATTTTTAATAAACTCACGCCTCTTCCAGCTGGCGAACTTCGCGATGCTATTGAACTGGTTGCAGCACGGGCTGATTTTAACCTGAAAGATATCAGCATCATGGATGGATCCAAAAGGAGTACTCGTGGAAATGCCTATTTCAGTGGATTTGGAAGTAAAAAGAGCATTGTGCTTTTCGATACTTTGGTTAATGAACATAGTGTGGATGAACTTGCAGCTGTGCTTGCGCACGAAATCGGGCATTATAAAAAGAAGCATGTGCTCAAAGGCTTAATATCCGGCATTTTACAAACAGGCGTATTGCTTTTTCTATTGTCGCTTTTACTAAAAAGTTCATTGCCAGCTTTAGCTTTGGGTGCTTCAACTGCGTCTTTTCATATTTCGGTAATTGCGTTCGGAATTTTATATAGCCCTGTCTCAATGGTATTAGGCATCTTTTTCAATTCCATTTCCCGAAAGCATGAATATGAAGCCGACCGTTTTGCTGTAAGTCTTTCGCAGCCCGGAGCACTTCAGAAAGCGTTGAAACAACTATCGGTTAAAAACCTGAGTAATCTTACTCCGCATCCCTGGTACGTTTTTATACATTATTCGCATCCAGCTCTTTTACAGCGTCTTGCGGCTATTGATAGAGCTGAATTGTCGTAATGTGGATACGAAAAAGGCAGATTCGAGGAAATGAATTAAAAATGAAGTATTTTTGTTGCTTAACTTAAAGGAAATTACAACAAACAGATGAAGGACAGTAACCTCAAAAGCAAGGTCGGCGTCCTCGGTGAGCGAGCACTGAGATTTTATTACAGGATTAAATTCATTATTAAGGACTGGATCAGGATACCCCGTCAGGCCCCATTGTGGATGAAAGCGTTATTGGTTGGTATTTATGGCCTGGCATTCATACTTGTTCTCACTCTTGCTATTGATATCAATCTCTTTTGGTTATTTGGACGTTCACCGAATATCAGCGAACTTAAAAATCCCAATATCAGCCTGACTTCAGAAATTTTTTCGGCCGATGGAAAACAGATTGGAACCTTATTTACCGAAAATAGAACGCCAGCAGTATATGCGGATTTGCCCCTAAATCTTGTTAATACACTGATAGCAACTGAAGATGTTCGATTTTATAAACATCATGGAATAGATATTAAAGCAACTCTTGCAGCCATGTGGTCGGTGATGCAAGGCGACAGGCGAGGCGGAAGCACCATCACACAGCAACTTGTCAAAAATCTGTTCAAAACACGTAAAGATTATTCTACCGGGCTTCTTGGATCCATTCCCGGGATATCAACACTGATTAGTAAGGCTAAAGAATGGATTAATGCTTTTAAAATTGAGATGTATTATTCGAAGGATGATATTATAATGATGTATTTTAATACGGTTGATTTTGGAAGTCATGCATATGGAATTAATTCTGCAGCGTCTACTTTTTTCAGCAAAAAGCCAATTGAACTTACTTATAATGAATCAGCAGTGCTTGTTGGTTTGCTGAAAGCTCCTTCATCTTACAGTCCTGTCGCTAATCCTGAACGTTCAACATCAAGGCGTAACCAGGTAATTGGTCAGCTTGAAAAATATGGGTATATCAGCCAGTCTGAAAAAGATTCTCTCGTGGCGCTCCCGTTAAAATTGCATTTCCAGCGCAAGAGTTTTTCGAAAGGCAATATGACATACCTGCGCGATGCTATTGTCCGCGATTTGCAAGCCTGGAGTAAGGAAACCGGTAACGACGTGTGGACCGACGGACTAAAGATATATACAACTATTGATTCGAGAATGCAGAAATATGCCGAAGAAGCAGTAGCAGAGCATATGAGAAACTTGCAGCGTGTTTTCAACAAGGCCGGCGGTGATGCGGTAGTTCCATGGAAAGATGAAAACGGCAAAGATGTTCCTGGATATTTTATGAAGAAAGCTTCTGACTTGCCTCAGTACAAATTACTTGTAAAGCAATACGGCGATGGCAGCAATAGCATTCGTTTAGCATTGAGCGAAAAACATAAAATGAAAGTTTTTACTTTCTCCGGCGAACGCGATACTACTATATCAACACTTGATTCATTGAAATATTACCAGAAGTTTTTTCAGACAGGTTTTATGGCAATGGAGCCTAATACAGGTTTCGTGAAAGCATGGGTAGGCGGTATCAATTATAATTACTTCAAATTCGATCATGTTAACCAGTCCAAACGTCAGCCTGGATCACTTTTCAAAGCTTTTGTTTATGCTGCCGCATTCGACCAGGGTTATGGGCCTTGCGATATGATTACAGATCAGCCTGTTTCGATAAAATACACTGAAAATGGCGAAGAGAAGGAGTGGAGCCCTAAAAACGTCGACCGCAGTCATGCCGGAAGTATGACCCTGAAACACGCTTTTGCCCGGTCGGTAAACTCTGTAGCTGTTCAGCTGGCACAAAAAATTGGATGGCAAAAAGTAATTGAATATGCTCATAAACTCGGAGTTGAATCGGAGTTGGCACAAGTTCCTTCTATTTGCTTGGGCTCAAGCGACGTAAACCTGGAAGAAATGATTAATGCCTACTGTACCTTTGTGAATGATGGAAATCTGGTGAAACCGATTTTGGTTACACGGATTGAAGACCGCAATGGAAAAGTTATATTTGAGTCCAAGCCGGAAAAGAAACAGGTTCTTCCGCCGGAAACGGCTTTCCTGATGAGCATTATGCTGAGGGCCGGACTTACCGAACCTGGAGGAACTACACAAGGGTTGTTTGAATATGACCTTTTCAGATATGGAACTGATTTTGGAGGTAAAACAGGAACCTCATCCGATTACACCGATGGCTGGTTTATTGGTGTTACACCAGGCCTGGTGGCGGGTTGCTGGGTTGGAAACGACGATCGCTCTATTCATTTCAAAACATCACATATAGGTGAAGGCCTGCGCACGGCACAACCTGTTTATGGCAGGTTTATGGCAAAAGTGCTCAAAGACGAAACCTTGAAAGAATATAGGCAAAAATTTCCTAAGCCAACGATTAAAATTGTTAAAGATTATTCCTGCCAGACCCCTTATCCTAAGGCAGATTCACTTGCTGTTTCTGCTGATTCGACGGCAGTGGAAATTAGTGAATAGTGAAAAGTGAATGGTGATAGTGAAGATTCCTGGATTTGCCCTTCACTTTTTAATCACTCAATTTTTACGATTTTAGGTGATGTAGAAAATAAATTTAAGTAATGAATGAAACTATAAATATTTATAATTGTTAAAATTAATCCTTAATCATTAAAATCAGTACGAATGCAAATCACAAAAAACACAGTAGTTTCTCTTAGTTATATACTGAAACGCGACGACGCGAAAGGTGAGATTATTGAAGAAACCAGGGTTGGCGATCCATTGGTATTCCTTTTCGGAAACGGCCAGATGCTCCCAAAATTTGAAGAACACCTTAGCACGCTTAAAACCGGAGACGATTTTGAGTTTACTCTTGCCAGCGACGATGCATACGGCGAAATGGACCAGGATGCTATTATAGACCTTGATAAGAGCATTTTTGAAGTTGACGGTAATATCGACCTTGAAATGCTTGCTATCGGCAATGTAATCCCTATGCGCGACGACCAGGGACATATGATGCAAGGCACAGTTGTAAGTGTTGGCGATGCTCTTGTGCGCATGGATTTCAATCATCCAATGGCAGGTAATGTTCTGCATTTTAAAGGAAATGTAATCGAAGTACGCGATGCTTCCGCTGAAGAACTCAGCCACGGTCACGTTCACGGCGCCGGCGGACATCATCATTGATAAATAACACGCTCAGGATTTAATATATCAGATTTCTGAGTTATTTTCACGGCTCAATTTCCCGGTTTGTAATATGGTAGCTTGAACTGCCAAAGGTACAGACCGGGATTTTTCATTCAAATTTTTATGATAATATTGATAACAAAAAAAGAGGGTTACTTATGCGTAACCCTCTCCAATAATTTCCATTTAGTTGTCCGACCAACTATTGTTTAATAAACTTTTGAGTCTTTATCCCGCTTTTGCTGGCAATTCTAATGGTATAAATTCCATTTCGCAAACTTCCGATGTTGACATCTGAAGTATTAACCTGCTTATTAACAACCATTTTCCCTTTTGAATCATATATATAAATCAGCGCATCCTGAACTTCTGAATTTAAGTATAAAGAATTAGTTGCCGGATTTGGGTAAACCAGGTTTTGATTCTTTTTCATATCTTTAATTCCGGTTGTATTGGCATCCTGAATAATTGTTAGTGTGATGGATGGGGCTTTTGTGTTCAGAAATGTGATCGTTACAATGGCCGTTCTTGCTTCACCAGTAGTGTTTTCAGAAGCTGTAAACGTTAATAATCCATCGCCGGTACCAGAATTACTGCTTATTGTTAACCATTGCTGATTACTTGTAGCTATCCAGTTGCTGTTTGAAATAAAGCTGAAAGTTGTTTTGCTTCCGTCTGATGCATCAACAAATAATGTGTTGGGTGAAGATTCCAGCACTCCAAGTGTTGCTATTATAGCTGTCAGATAGCCTTTGTATGGTGGATCAAAGTTTTGAAGTGTTAAAGCTGTTGCCCAGTTTACTGAAATACTTAATATATCATCATCGAATACACTTAATGAACCCGTATTATCTCCCTGGTTATTGGGCAATGTTTTCAACCACTGAATCGCACCATCATTATTGTACTTGGTTACAAATATATCGTATTGACCCACAGATTGATGCGCAATCCCTTGGATGACATAGTTGCCATTAATATATCCCCCTGCATAAATATTTCCTTTCTTATCCAAATCTAACCAGTCACCATAGTTGTACGAAAATGTATTTTTATACACCGCATCAGCCCATACTACTCCACCGTCTGAATTAATTTTAGTTAAATAGAACGAAAAGGCATTTCCGATTGGGTTTGTCAAGGTAGTACTTCCGAATGTGGCATTATTCTTGCATGAACCATAAAGATAGGAATTTCCCGCCGAATCGGTTTTTATATCTACTGGCCATCCATCGGCAATACTGCTGTTACCTGCCACACCGCCGTAAGTGAAAGCCCAAAGCGGAGTGCCATCCGGATTTATTTTTACCAGGACAGTTCCCGCGTCATTATTGGTTTGGGCTGCAGTAGCAGTGCCAAATACGAGTTGACTTGTTGTAGAGTTATACATTTCCCCGGCAAGATAAATATTATCTTCGGCATCGGTTGATACCATGGCACTATATACTACGTCAGCAACAGGATAGCCACTGGCCCACAAACAGTTTCCTGCAGCATCGAGTTTTATTATAAATACGCCATCACTCGTTCCGGCATCGATAGTTTTATTGCCAACAGATAACAGATTTTTAAATTCTCCTGAAACAATTACATTGCCTGTTTTATCTGTAGCAATGCCATAAATACAATGATTTCCTTCGGTTGCCAATTGTATTGCCCAAAGCACTTCGCCAGTTGAACTGTATTTTACTATATAACTGTCGTCAAATGTATCAGAATTTGTGAAATCCTGTAAGCCAACTTTAACTGTCGTATTAAATCGGCCTGAAGTCAGCAGGTTATTGCCCTTGTCAAGGGTAAATTTTGGGCCATATATTACAGCATTAGGCAACAAATCATTAATTTGATCAACCCACAATGTATTTCCCGATTTATCCAGTTTAAAATTGACTGTAGACCCCTGGTTGCTGTTAATTACGGTTCCGAAAAAATTGCTGAAACCTTGTACATAAGCCTGAACATAGGTGTTTCCAAGGTTATCGTGCTTCACATAGTTAATGTAATTATTACCAGCCTGGTGATTCGATGAACCTATATCCCAATCAGCACTTAAATTGTTATTATACTGAATTAATTTAAAATTACCTGTCTGGGCTATTTCATCCTGAAGAACAGGTAGAGTTGCAATAATTTTTCCGTTTGGAGTAACAACTGTGCGATTAACAGATGTGTATTGAAATCCATAGCCATTTACGGCTACTCCATTTTCATCGAATTTAAAAAGAAATTGAGATTGTTGCGGTACCGATATAGATCCAAAATTGAAAGTAGTTGCACCATAGTTAGAAATACCATATTCATAAATATTATTTGAATTGTCCTGAAACAAACGGTAAGCGTACATTTCTCTAGTTAAGGCTATGGCATCACTCGATTTAACCCATGCAAAGACAAAATTACTGTCGCATTTTGCAATATATGTATAATGAGAAGCGCTTGGATTCGTGGTAGTTATAGTGTCCAATTTGAGAACTTTTGTGTAAGCGCCGGTAACCAAAATAGTTCCGGCGTTGTCAATTGCAAAATCGGCTATCGAAGAACCATCTCCCGCATTATAAGTTGATGATTGTGTTAACACTTCAGAAATTAATCTTGTGCCTGTTCCAACCGTATATGAATAATTTAAGGTAAATGCTTTGGTAACGGGGTCATACTTATTAACTCCACTTTGTGTTACCGGATAAGTACTATAAGCACCAGAAATGGAGACTGTATTATCAGGATTAATTGATAAAATCAGTGTCCCAGAAGTGGCGGATAAATCTCCAACTGAAGTTGATAGTACATTTTCTTCTGTCCCGGTAACTGTTTTAGTTAGGTCAAATGTCCTGGTTCCTGTTGTTGGATGGATAAGTGTACCAACTGCATGGTAACTTCCTTCTTTAGTTGAGTTTGAATTTCCTGCAATTAATGTATTATTATATATACCATCCAGGTCGGCTCTTGCCATAAATCCAGTGTTATATGCGTTTGCGCATGCTAAGTCGAATTTGCCGAAAGTTGTGGTTCCAGACTGCAAAGCCCCTCCTATAAATAAGTGAGGACCAAAAACACCTATTGCGTGCAAAGTCCTGTCAGGGTAGTTTTGCTCCCATTCTTTGACGCCTGAACTATTAAACTTTAACAATGCTTTACTTTTGTTGTTCAGGTAACTATTGCCACTGTCATCAAACACTATTTTGCTGCTTCCTGTGCCTGAAGCGGCATAGGCAGAGAGCCAGAGCACATTGCCATCAGCATCCAATTTGGCAATAAATGCATTGTTTGTTGCATCAGATGCTATTGAGCTGCTACCCGACGAAATTGTGCCTGCAAAAGCGCCAACAACATAAATATTATGATTGGCATCCACTTGCATAGCTTCTGGTTTTACGTTTCCGTGTTCCATTCCATCAATCTGTTTTACCCATGCAACTGTACCGGAACTGCTTAATTTAGTAAGGAATAAATCGGTTTGCCCGATACTGTTGTAAATAGTGTTATTAAACGTAATAGGTCCGCTGAAATAAGCTGCCAAATATACATTGTCGCCATCGGCGGCAACAACCCTTCCGGCTGGGAAGGCGTATGAGGTAGCTTGTAATACCCGCGTCCAGTCAGGTTCGGTTTGTGCGTTTACCGTAATACCCGTAATTGTGAATGCAATAAGAAGTAGAAATAAATTTCTCATTTTGAATAAATTATTTGTTTAACATGAATTGGATTAAATGTTAGCAAACTATTCCCTAAGATTATCTTTTAGTTCGATACATGCTAACGTTTGAATAAACTCAGCAATTGAGGTATTCCTAGCTTTAAAAATGAAAAATGGAGCAGTAATTTATAGCTGCATGAAATATACAAAAATTATAAATAAATAGATATGACTTTTGAAAATTATTATTCTCATCAGGTTTAAAGGTAATTTTCTTTTCTCAATGTAGCCTTACATAAAGTTACTTTGACACTTGATTTGAATTTTGATTTGTAATACAAACTAACCGTTTCCCAGCAAAAACACCGCTGGCCTTTTATGTAATTCCGGTTTCTGCCTTTTCCATTCATTAATAGGCATACTTCTTATCCATTCGGTTTCGAGTGTAAGATCGGCTGCAATACAGAGTGTTAAAGATGAATTACAGGTTTTTACTATACTTTCCAGCATTTGCAAATTGCGATACGGTGTTTCGATAAAAATCTGAGTTTGATTTCCTTTTAACACGGCATGTTCCAGTTCCCGAAGTGCTTTTATCCGTTCGTCAGGTTTTACGGGCAGGTAACCGTGAAAAACAAAATTCTGTCCATTTAATCCGGAGGCCATTAAAGCAAGCATTATTGAGGAAGGACCGGTAAGCGGAATCACCCTTAAGCCTTTACCATGAGCCAGCCGGACAGCAATGTTTCCGGGATCGGCAATACAAGGCAAACCGGCTTCGCTTAATAGTCCAACATCCTGGCCGTTCATTGCATTTATAAGCATGCCGGCGGCTTCTTCATCAGGCGTATGCTCATTTAACATATAAAAGGTAACAGTTTCAAAATCTTTCAGATAGCCTGCTTTCCGCAAAAACCTTCGGGCTGTGCGAAGTTCCTCCACAATGAAAGTATCGATTTTCTGAAGAACCTGCAGATTATAGGCTGGCAAGGCAGCGTCGAAACCGGTTTCTCCGAGCGGTGTTGGAATAAGGTAGAGGTTTCCTTTGTTCATGGTTTGTATAGAGTAAAAGCGGAATTTTTGGTTTTTGAATATGAATATGAATTTTGATTTGGTTCCCCAACCCCCAACCCCTATTTCCAGGGAAGATGCATCAGATCCACATTTCCGCCCGAAATAATAATGCCGATCCGTTGCCCATCAAATCGTTGTTTGTGTTTCAAAACAATGGCTAAAGCTACAGCGGATGAAGGCTCAATTATTATCTTCATTCGTTCCCAAACCAGTTTCATTGCTTCGATAGTATCCTGGTCATTTACAGTTAAAATGTCGCTGACTAATCGCTGGATAATCGGGAAAGTTAGGCTGCCAAGTGAAGTCCGCAGTCCATCGGCAATAGTATCAGGATTAACTGACGGGATAAACTTTTTTTGATAAAACGATTGGTATGCATCGTCGGCACCCGAAGGTTCTGCTGCAATCACTTTAATTGAAGGTGAAAAATAGTGTGCCGACAGTGCGGTTCCACTAAGCAGGCCGCCTCCGCCTACAGGAGCAATAATTGTGTCAAGATCAGAAATATCTTCTATAAGTTCAAGAGCAGCAGTTGCCTGGCCTGTAATTACAGCGTAATTATTGTAAGGATGTATTTCGAAAGCATTGGTTTCGTTGAGTACTTCGTTCAGTTTTTCTTCGCGGGCTTCGAGGGTTGGTATACAGAATGTAATTTGCCCACCGTATGTTTTTACAGCAGCTACTTTAACTTTCGATGAGTTTTCGGGCATAACAATGTAAGCCGGAATATTCTTAAGCTGGGCAGCCCGGGCAAGTGCTGCGGCATGATTGCCTGATGAATGTGTAGCCACACCTTGATTAATATCGAGCTGGTTAATACTGAATACGGCATTTAAAGCCCCACGCGATTTAAAGGCCCCTGCTTTTTGTAAATTTTCGCATTTGAAGAAAATTTTGGCTCCGGCAATTTCATCTATCGCTCTGCTGGTTAATACCGGAGTATGATGGATATAAGGCTGTATGCGTTTGGCTGACTCTAAAATATCTTCTTTCCTAGGTTCGTGGTTGGTATCCATTTATTTTCCTCCATTCCTTAATTGCAGCGCGATCAGTTCAATGGCACTATCAAGCAATTGGTAGGTTCGTTCAAATCCCTGCTCGCCTCCATAATAGGGATCAGGAACTGGTTTGTTGCTGCCAGGATATGAAATATTTAATATGTAATCCACCTTCTTTAAGTATGTACTGTTTATAGCTGCGGATTTCACATCATTAAAGTTGCCATTGTCCATTACATATATTCTATCGAATTCTTCAAAATCTGATTCTCTGAAAAGCCGTGAACGTTGGCTTGAAATATCAATTCCATGTTGTTTCATTGTTCTTGCAGCCCTGAAATCTGGAGCATCACCTGTATGAAATGGTTCGAATCCGGCCGAATCGACTTCCGCATGAAGTTTGTATTTTTCAATTTTTGCCAGCAATATTCCTTCAGCCATTGGCGAACGGCAAATATTGCCAAGGCATACCATCAGTATTTTCACTGGCTGCGCCATATTTTAATAGTCTAGATTTGATGTTTAAGAACCGTAACGCAAAAATAAGATTAAGTGTTCAATAAAATAGGAATATCTGAAGCCTTGAAAAGTAATTCCCTGTCAACCGCTAGTAGTATACTTAAACCAAAAAGGAAGCTATGATACCACAACCTCCTTTTTGTATTTTAAATTGATTCTTCTAATGCCTAGAATTTGATGCGTTTTTCAATTTCTTCCACATAGGTACGGAATTGCTTGTCGGTCTCAATAAGGTTATTGACGGTGCGGCAGGCATGAAGTACTGTTGCATGGTCCTTGTTGCCACAATGCAGACCGATAGTCGCCAGCGAAGCCTTAGTGTGCTTCTTAGAGTAATACATAGCTAGCTGACGGGCCTGAACAATATCGCGCTTGCGGGTTTTGGAGTTTATGGCATCAACAGGAATGTCGAAGTAATCGCAAACAATCTTCTGGATAAAATCAATTGATATTTCGCGTGCAGTGTTTTTTACGAATTTATCAATCATTTGCCTTGCCAGGTCGATAGTGATGGCTTTCTTATTTAATGACGACTGTGCCATTAATGATATAAGCGCTCCTTCCAGCTCGCGTACATTGGTTGTAATGCTGTAAGCAAGGTATTCGAGAACCTCGTAAGGCATATCAATTCCGTCCTTATACAATCTCTTTTTCAGAATGGCAATACGTGTTTCCAGATCTGGCACCTGTAAATCGGCTGCCAGTCCCCATTTGAACCTTGACAATAACCTTGGCTCCAAGCCCTTTAATTCAACAGGCGCTTTATCGCTGGTGAGAATAAGTTGTTTGCCTTTTTGATGCAGGTGGTTGAAAATATGAAAGAAAACATCCTGCGTTTTTTCTTTCCCCGAAAGGAAATGAATATCGTCAATGATCAGTACATCGATCATCTGGTAAAAGTGAACAAAATCATTCTGGTTATTACTACGAACTGAATCTATAAATTGTTGCGTAAACTGCTCAGTTGCAACATATAAAACAGTTTTCTCAGGGAAATTATTCTTTACCTGCAAACCTATGGCCTGGGCAAGGTGAGTTTTGCCTAAACCAACCGGGCTGTATAGAAATAAAGGGTTAAATGCTGTTTTGCCAGGGTTACATGCAACTGCATAACCAGCTGAACGGGCTAACCTGTTGCAGTCACCTTCAATAAAATTATCGAAAGAGTAAGATTCGTTCAGTTGCGATTGAACCTGGATCTTTTTCAGACCGGGAATTACAAAAGGATTAGGTATTTCTTTCGATTTCCCTGCATTTAAATCAATCGGCATTTGCACTGATGGATTTGTGGTAGCTTTCCGGTTACTTGTTGGAATTTTGATAGTGTATGGATCGGAAGTATAAGCACCTTCCATTACAATGCTGTATTCTAGCCTTCCGTTTGGACCCAGTTCGTTGCGAATGGTTTTCTTCAGAAGTGTAATGTAATGTTCTTCCAGCCATTCATAAAAAAACTGGCTCGGAACCTGGATGGTGAGAATATTGTTATCCAGTTTAATTGCTTTAATAGGAGAAAACCAGGTTTTGAAGCTTTGATAGTTGAGGTTGTCGCGGATTACTTTAAGGCAATTTTCCCAAACTTCCTGATGAAGTTCTTTAATTCCTTCAATTTCGTTGTATTGCATGTTTACTCTTGGTTATTTTGGTCTTTAAATCAGCATCTTATCAGCTTAATAGCTAAAAACATCAATGAAAAATTGTGGTCAGTCATAAAAGTGTTCAAAAATCATCATAACAAAGTTCAAAAAAAAATTTTAATGATATTTGATTTTTAATATTTTAGTCGTATATGGCAAACTGCATTAAAAATTAGCCGGATTCCAGCTTAAAATGTTAAGAAATTGATAAGTATTTAATAATTAATTGGTTTACCTTCGAAAATTTGCCTACCACCCGCTCCGAATTGCTATGCCGGATTGCCAGCCGGATAACACATTTCATGCCAAACTCATTGTTAATAACTTCTAATATTTCATCTTTGATAATTTTCATCACATCATTCATTACCTCATAGGGATACATAATTTCATAAGTTTCCTTTACAATTTTGGTCAAAATAGTTGAATTGCTTAATGCATCAAGTGCAGCTGTTTTATATGCATTTATTAAACCCGGTACTCCGAGATTTGTTCCGCCATAATACCTCACAACTACAATCAGAGTATTGGTTAGGTCAGCCGAAAGCAGTTGCCCGTAAATCGGACGCCCTGCTGTTCCGGATGGTTCACCATCGTCATTTACGCGGTAAGCCGATTTATCGAATCCCAGAATGTAGGCATAACAATGGTGTGTTGCATCATAGTATTGCTTCCGTAACGCATCGAGTTGTTGCTTCACTTCCTGCTCGCTGGAGACCGGAATAGCAAATGCCAGAAATTTGCTCCCCTTTTTGCGGTAGGATCCCTGCGATGATTTTTCTATTGTTTTATATTCGTCGCTGAAAAGCATCCGCTACTGAAAGTTCTGAAAATTGGATTGATTTTACCGATTCCGGTTTTTGCAAAGATAGGCAGACCGGAAGGTATTTCTGAATGTTTTGCCATATATTTTTCCAGCATCAGCATTACATCGATCATTTGTCTAATTTTGACCTCTTTATTATAATAAGGTATATGACATCACACCTGGGCGAATTTGCTGCTTTACTTACAACTCTATTCTGGACTATTACGGCTTTAGCATTTGAATCTGCCAGCAAACGGATTGGTTCCATGCATGTTAACCTGCTCAGGCTTGGTCTGGCAGCTATATTTCTCTCGGTGTTTTCCTATTTCTACAGGGGGCTTTTGCTGCCTTTAGATGCTGATCTCCATACCTGGACTTGGCTTGCAATTTCGGGCATTGTAGGTTTTATCATCGGAGATTATTGCCTGTTTAAAGCTTATGTTATAACAGGAGCAAGGGTTGCCATGCTGATGATGACACTTGCACCGGTTTTTGCAGCGTTCACTGCCTGGATCATGTTAGGCGAGGTAATGAGTGGGAAAAGCATGCTTGCAATGATTATTACCTTGGGCGGTATTGCCCTAGTAATTTTTACCCGTACAGAAAATTCTGAACCGAGCCTATCAAAGAGTAAAAGACGGTACTCAATGTCCTATCCTGTAAAAGGTGTTATTCTGGGTATTATTGCTGCTGCCGGGCAAGGCATAGGGTTGGTGTTTAGTAAATATGGTATGAGGAATTATGATCCATTTGCTGCATCACATATCAGGGTTATAACTGGTTTTATCGGCTTTGCTATTTTGTTTTTTGTTTTAGGGAAATGGAAAGAATTACCCACATCCTTCAGGAATACCAAAGCCATGAAATGGCTTGTAGTCGGGTCCATATTTGGCCCATTTCTTGGTGTTTCATTTTCGCTGATGGCCGTTCAGCATACCAATGCCGGAATTGCTCAGACTATAATGTCGCTTACGCCTGTATTTATTATTCCTCCTGCAGTTATATTTAATAAGGAGCGGGTTACTGTGCGCGAAATCATTGGGGCAGTTATTGCGGTGTGTGGCGGTGTGCTGTTTTTTATCTGGTAAATCTCACCTTTTGAAGTTCTTAACCTGAGACTTTTCTCAGATACTTTACACATAATTAAAATCATGTGTAAAAAGTCTCATAGCCCCTTTTCAAAGATTTTGTACATGTTACTTAAATATCATGTTTTCCCATGATGTTTGATGTATCATTATAGTTAGATATTTGCATACTACAATGCCTTAAACCAAAACTGAATGAACTAATTTTTTAACAATTAAAAACTCAGCATTATGAGAAAGATAATTACGCTTATAACAGCCATTTTTGTTTCTGTTTTTGTTTCCGCCCAGGCACCTCAGAAAATGAGTTACCAGGCTGTAATCAGGGATGCCGGAAATACACTTGTAGTAAATCGTTCTGTTGGAATGAGGATAAGCATATTGCAGGGGACCTCGGCTATTTATGTTGAAACACAAACAGCAACAACCAATGCCAATGGATTGGTGACTATTGAAATTGGTGGTGGAACTGTAGTTTCTGGCAATTTTTCGACAATAAATTGGGCAAGTGGAGCCTATTCCATTAAAACCGAAACTGATCCGGTTGGAGGAACCAACTACAGTATTACCGGAACGAGTAAATTGCTAAGTGTTCCTTATGCATTATTCTCGGCAAATGGCCCTCAAGGTATTCAAGGTCCGGCAGGGCCACAAGGTTTAACAGGTCCTATCGGACCAATTGGTCCTACCGGATTGACTGGTCCAGCCGGTGCCAAAGGTTCAACAGGTGCAACAGGCCCAACAGGTGCAACTGGCCCAACAGGTATTTCAGGTCCGGCTGGCCCAGCAGGAGTTTCAGGCCCGGCAGGTCCTGCGGGAGCTAAAGGATCAACAGGTGCAACTGGATTAACAGGGCCTACAGGTCCAATTGGCCCGACAGGCGCCACTGGCTCGGTGGGTCAAACAGGCGCAACTGGTGCAGCAGGGTCAACAGGTCCTGCAGGCATTTTAACATCCGGATCTGCCGCAGGCAATACTCCATACTGGAACGGAACAGCCTGGATTACAAACAGTAGTAATATTTTTAATAATGGCGGTGCTGTTGGCATTGGCACTGCAACACCAGGTTTCCCATTAAACTTTTCCAACGCATTGGGCGATAAAATTTCGCTTTATGGGAACACAGGCGGCCATTATGGTTTTGGCGTGCAAGGTGCATTGCTGCAAATACACAGCGATGCATCAGCAGCAAATATTGCATTCGGGTATGGGTCAAGTGCAAGTTTTACCGAACGGATGCGAATCATCAATGCAGGTGGTGACGGATTGTCATTGAATGGCCGCATGACCTTACGCAACGGCACCGTCCCATTAGACATTAACTATGGCAGCGGTATTTGGATGTACAAAGCTGACAACTCTGCAGCTCTTGGTTTTATGGGTGTGCAAAACAATCAAAACCTGGGTTTTTATGGCGGGCCAGGTGGTTGGGGGTTTACTTATGATGCACTGAACAGTCGCGTGGGAATCGGCAATAACAATCCCAACGCACCGCTTGCATTTGCAGCATCCCTGGGAAAAAAAATAACCTTATATCCCGGTACCACTGGTGATGTTGGCTTTGGTGTTGCTGGTAACCGCTTGCAGATTTACGCTGATAATCCAAATGCAGATGTGGCTATTGGTTATGATGCAGCAGGAACATTTAATGAACGCTTTGCAGTAAAGGCTAATGGTGCACTTGCTGTAAATAGTAATACAGGAACTGCAGGGCAAGTATTGCAGAGCAATGGGGGAGCAAGTGCTGCCAAATGGGGATATACTCCATCTGTTGTTTTTTTTACTACCCAAGGTAGCATCACGTTAAATGGCACAGATTTATGTACCGATATTACAGGCATAAATGGAAATGTTTTTACTATTGCTGCAGCATCAATGATTACATATTCCTATTCTATTCCACTTTTTGGTATTAGTGGTCCATTGTCGTCAACAGGATTTGTGATTATTCAAATATTAGATGCTAATGGAAACCAGGTTTCAGCAACTAACTCGGTTTTTACAGTCGAAAGCTATATAGCTCGAACTATTAACCTAACAGGTGTAGGCGATCTTGCTGCTGGTACCTATACGATAATTGCAAAATTAGCGCGGATATCAGTTGGAGAAGGAGATACTAAAAACCTGGTTGCTAGTTTTAATCTTTGTTCAGAATTTGTGGGAGTTTACCCCGGTCAATTGATCATATCTATTTTCCCAAAATAAAAACAAGTTCAAATTTCAATACAAAACGGGCACTGTGCCTAAAAACAGTTCTTTCGATTAAGATAGCGGATTCAGGCTTGTCACTTTTGGCTCAGGTACTTGTAATTTTGAATTGACAGCGCAACAAGATTCGGAAGGGTATTTTGGTGTTTATCCTGAAACAAACCCTTGGTGAAAATTTATACCATTTGCAGTAAACCTGGCAAGGTGTAAATCTTATCTGGGCAACGTATTCTTATGCCTTTTTAAGAACACCAATAATCCTGTTCTTATCTCCTTTTTCAATGATTTCGAACATATTACATAAATATCATGTTTTTACATGATGTTAAACCTTTTATTTTGAAACGATATTTGCAAATCAGCATTAACAGAATGATTATGAAAAGAAATATTCTTGCTTTTGTTTTTTTAGTAACAGTTGGTTTCTCGTTTGCGCAAACAAAAACCAAACCGGTAGAAAAGCCTCCCACTCAAAAGGAGATGGAGGAAATGATGAAAGAGGTGCAGCAGGGAATGGACAGTATTAGCCCGGAAGATAAAAAGGCAATGGAGGACATGGGTGTTAAATTGCCTTCAATGAATGGTATGCCTCAATTGACCGACCAACAAATGCAGGATGCAAGTGCTGCGAACGAAAGGATTGTACCGGAAAAAGATATTGCCAGGATTGCAAGTATTTCTAAAGTTCCGCTGACGAATAGTTCTCTGCCATCATTCTTATCCGCAACCCATGCCAATGTTGTGGCTTTGCTAAAACCATTATCACAATCAAAAGGGGAGGAGCTTTACCAGTTATTAAAAACCGAACATAATTCCATTGCTGAAATCGGCAATACAGCAGCAGGTTTATGGATGATGGGCCGCGCAGAAATTGCTCTTTATTTGACTGGCAAAGCATGCATTGCAGATCAGGCAAATACAGATAACCTGAGCAATTATGCATCCATGTTATCCATGTCTGGTGCTGAACAATTGGCAATTCCCATTCTGGATAATTTAAACAAACGCTTTCCGGATAACAGCACAATACTCAACAATATCGGCCAGGCCTGGTTTGGCCTGGGCGATATGGATGAAGCAAATAAATATTTAGACAAAACAATTCGTATTTGTGCCGCTCATCCACAAGCAAATTTTACGAAATCTTTTATACTGGAAAGCAAAGGTAACATGCGAGGCGCAGTTGAAGCAGCTGTTGCCAGCACTAAAGCCGGCTATAGCCAGGAGAAGGAAAACCGGCTGAGTAAATTAGGATATGATCTGAAAAGTGATGATGTACAATGGGATAAGCCAATGCCGCAGGATCCGCTGGGCCTTGAAAAGTTCAGGTGGCCTGCTTTCCCAATGTCAGTGGAAACCAGTAAAGGGTTGGAGAATGAATGGGATGCTTTCAGGGAGTCATGTGCTGAAGAACTGGAAAAATTACAAAGCCAGGAGGCTGAATTGATAGAAGTCGCAAATTCTGTCAGCGATATGCGCAATAAGCAGTTACTCGGAGCCGGCTCCAAAGGGCAGGCTGCTTCACTTTTCCCGCCCCTGGCATATAAGGCTTTTGTAAAGTTAAAATACCTGGTTGATGATAAGGACGGGCATATAGCATTTTCATCCGCAAAAAAAACAGAAGCTATAGTGCAGGCAAATACTGATCTGGACATTCTTTATAATGCCTATTCCGATCAAATTAAAGCTTTAAATGAGATGTATGGAAAAAAATTTGGCGAAGGCAAGGAAAATCCTTTCAAGGAGGCATGCAATGATTTTAATGGTGCAACAAGTAATTATTTAAGCGCAGCCAATTCTCTATTGGAGCGAACACAAATTGATTACCTGAATTTCCTGCGTCGTCGGCTCAATGACCAGATTTATTACGACCAGTACACCAAATGGCCCGAACAATTTGAAGTTGAAAAAGTTCTTGCAAAAGAAAAATGGCTGGCATCGATATCAGGTATGACAGTTAAGTTTATGAACATAAGCAATTATTGCTTTCAAAATGAGGAAGTTAAACCAGGTAAGTTTTTGCTATCCGAATTTGATGATGTACATTGTGAATACCATAGCGAGTATAAATCACCGGTTGGCAGTATAAATATTGACTGCAGCAGAATGACAACCAAACTGGACCTGAAAGCTATAAAACTTGGATTAAAGCAGGATATGAATAAGGAAACTTTTGGCGACCAGTTTATGTCATGCTCAGTTGAGGTGGGAGCTAGTGCCAGTGCCGGTGTTAATTTAGGACCGCTAAAAGCTGAAGCCTCTGCCGGTGTTGCTTTAGGAGTTGAAATTGACCGCACCGGAGTAACAGATGTTATTGTAAAAGGATCGGCAGGTGTAAGCGCCGGTTCTGACATTATAAGTGGCGGAAGTAAGGCTGGAGTAGGCGTGAGTGATGTTTCAGTAGAGGCAGGAGTAGAAGGACAGGTAAGCATAATGAGTGGAAAATCCTCTGTTGGAGGCACCGGGGTTCTATCAGGAGCATTTAAACATTAAAACGATGATTAAGAAAACCATTATTCTAATTGCATTTGTGCTTACAGCACTGAGTTCAGTTGCGCAGGATTGCTCGCAGGAAGATTTGGCTCAAAAACCCGGCACCTGGAAAGCTGGTCAGCAAGGTTCAATTCATAATGTCACAGCAGCTGACCTGGCAAAAGAAAAGGCAGTATTATCCGGTATTCATAAAATGGTTTCATCGAATTACTCTCCTACAGGATGCCAGATTTCATACAGCACCGTTTTTGGGAAAGTCCCAATGGAAGGTCAAATATTTAAAGCAGATCCTTACTATTATTCTATGTACATTCTACGGTACCTATGTGATCAAAACAGCGCGGATAAGTCGAAATATTATGTAGATATTTCAACCCCTACAACAGTTGATATTGTAGCTAATCAAATCGACTGCCTGAATACATTGTACGCCGCCAATCTTGCTGATGATGATTTCAGGGGTTATCTAAAACTCAAACAACGGCCACAAAAAAAAGATGGAGTTTGGTTTATGGGTGATGAAGTAGTAGGTGATTCTGGTACAGCATATGAAATAAAAGAATCCACCTGGCTGATTACCTTTAGTGACACACTTCCATTTATATATGTCACCCGTAAAGAATATCTTTTGATTGAAAGGAAAAGACTGGAGAAATCAGTAAAAGACAGCCCTGGTGAGAAGGAATATTTCCAAAAATTCCTCGATAATATCAGTGAGTATTTAACCAAGCCAGAGAGCGAATTAAGCCAGCCCGCCATCTGTTTGTGGAATGACGAAGAAAGGTTTACCGGTTTTGTTGATGAAGGCACCCTGGGCTCTTTTTTTGCAATAAAGCCAAATCTTTCATACTACAAGAAAAACCTACCGAAGTCATCGCCACAATTTTTTACTGTTGTCTATACATTATCACTCGGAGATCCGGTGTTTGAGGCAAATATAGCAGCAATAAAAGAAGCCGTTGATTTTGCCAAGCTGAAAAGCATGCTTGGGAAATAGGAATAAATCCTTATGAATTACTGCGTATAAAGCATTTTTGAATACGCCTGTTATTAAAGATTACCGGAGATTTCAACCAATATTAATAATCAATTAAGTGTCATGAAAAAAGTTTTTATACTAATCGTTTTTGCAGCCTTATTGGCCAGTTCAGAAGCACAAACACCTGTGAAATCCGTAGCTAAACCAGCAACCGGCAGTTCACTTTTAAGTGGAATTTACTTTGCTCCATCCGGAAGTTCAATTATTCTGCAGAATAATGCTAAAAACGACCTTACTATTACTGCGAAAAAGGAAGTTGGCCTGGTGTATAGCAAAAATGCTTTCAGTTTTGCGACACCTTTTCCTAATGGAATCAAATACAAAGTCTCCGTTAAAAAAGCACCTGCCGGGCAAACCTGTATCATTAACACGGGAAGTGAAGGAACAATGCCACAAAGTACAAACTCACTCCGGATTTGCAGCGATTATACATACGACAATGTAAGCCGGAGCTCTGATGATAAGACTTTCAGCACTTTTTACGAAAGCTCTGATCCGGATGTGGGTGGGGCATCAGGCGAAGACGGACGCTATGTTGTTTTTGTTTCCTCGGCAACTTTTGCAGGTTCTACTGGTAAACACCGGCAGATATTCTGGCGCGACCGCAACACAGGTACAACTAAACTGGTAAGTGCTTCCGCCAGCGGTCAGGAAGGCGATGGAGATAGTTATTATCCCGCCATTTCTGGCGATGGTAAAACAGTCGCCTTCGAATCGTATTCAACCAACCTGGTTGATGGTGATAAAAATGGGTACAGGGATATTTTTGTCTGGCATTCCGCTACCGGCAAAATACAAACGGTAAGCATTGGCAAAAATGGCGCTTCTGCTGATGCCGAGAGTTATGAAGCTACGGTTTCAGGTGATGGAAACCTGATAGCATTTACTTCAGCTGCCAGCAATATTTCAGAAATAGAAAAAGGCGTTTCCAATAACAATGTTTTTATTCGGGATATGTCGGCTGGCATTACCACAATGATCAGTGTTGATCCCAGAGCGAAAAAAGGCGGCGGCGGTTCCAAACCTTCCATTTCCTACGATGGCAGTAGGGTAGCGTTTTACTCTCATACTGAAACCCTGGTTCCTAACGACAACAACGGACTTTGGGATATCTTTTTATGGGAGAAAGGTGTTAATGCGCTTAAACGGATAAGCCTTACCTCGGATCATAAGGAGCGCAACCAGGGCAACGAAAGTGCCAATAGGGTAGTAGCTCCGGCTATTTCAGGAAATGGTCGCTACATTGCTTATGCAACTACTGCCACCAACATGGTTCCTAACGATAACAATAATTTCCAGGATGTTTTTCTTTACGACAGCAATACCGACAGTACAATAATGGTTAGCAACGCCAACGATGGCAAACAAGGAAATTCGGACAGTCCAATAGGGCAGGGAGAAAAAATTGCCATTACGTTTGACGGAAGCTGGTTAGCTTTTTCGACCAACGCTACCAACCTGGGCGTGCCAGCAGCAAACGTAGTAATGCATAACAGAGCCACTGGGCAAAACAAGGCGGTTTCAACAGTGGTTGGGAGTAGTGTAGGCCGTGCAACCTTTTCGCAGCAAGGCGGCTATGTTGTATTTGGAATAGGAGGCAAAATTGACAGCAGATTTCAGTCATCGGGAATTTTTGCAAACTTTACCGGCGTTGGCCCATGCCGGTTTTGTCCGGAATAATCAGATTTGCTTAACCAGTACTGAATATTAAACAATAATCATTCACAATCTAAATCAATTCTTATGAAAGCAATCATTTTAATCCTGTTACTGTCTCCGATTTTTGTATTTTCACAAAAATCCAATATTTTTATTAAACTCACCGATGCCCATGGTCAGCAAATTAAAGGTGACGCAACAGAGAAGGGCTATGAAAGGTGGCTGGGGTCTTCCACTGTTCATTCTTCGGGGAAAAACAATACATCCTTCAGTTTCATGATGACTATTTCAGGAGCTTCAGCTGATTTGAAAAGAGCAATGACCAACGGCGAATTACTTATTGACGGGCAAGTTGTTGTTACAGCATTGGATCCAATGGGATCAGGCAGGATGATTACGAGTTACACTATTAAGATGGAAAGTATTTCTGTTTTAACGTGCGAAGAATCTGTGGGTTGCAATGGTGTGATGAATACATCTGTGACCTTGCAGGCAACCCGGATTGGATGGACATATTACCAGACTGGCAAAACCGGCTCGCCAGTTGTATCAAAAAAATATGGATGGGATGCAGGAAATGATAAGGAATGGACTAATTTTTAAGTTAGCCGGACACGTTGTATAATCATGTCTTGTTCTATTCGTCAGCTGTATTTGCATTCAGAATAGAAAAAAGATTTTAAAACCTAATTACCGGGGCTATGAAAAAAATATGCTTTGTTTTCCTTTTCAGTATGTTACTGGGGAATTTATTTGCCAGAAGGAAACTTTCGATTTGTTTGCCTATTTACCACCAGCAGGGTGGAAAAAGGAAGTTACTGAAAACATTATCAGTTACACCGGTTTTAATAATAAAACTAAAGCCTGGTGCCGGATTGGTATCGTGAAAAGCACAACCAGTAAAGGGAACGTAGAAGCTGATTTTGAAAGCGAATGGCAGGATCTGGTTGTAAGAAACTATAATCCCACAGAAGCTCCCGTTCTGAATGAAGTGCGTGAAACTGACGGATGGAAAGTTAAAGATGGGGTTGTGAAATTTAGATTTAACAATGCGGATGCCCAGGCTATGCTTACAACCATAAGCGGATTCGACCGTTGCGCAAGCATTGTCGTCACACTCAATAACCAGGAGTATTTAGAAAATATTGACGCATTTCTAAAGTCTGTTGAATTCAAAAAGATAGAAACATCTGCTCTCCCGGTTTCTGTAAACTATTCAGACGATACTTCCATTGTTGGTACCTGGGGAAATTCCATGACTTACAATCAGCAGTCCGGGGATCTTGTTGTTCATGTTATGGGCTATGGTTACACAGCTAATCAATATACTTTCAATAGCAATAACACGTACTATTTTGTATCAAAAACTTTTTTGGCTTCTGATAACAAGATGCTATTGGTAAAAGAAAATGGTAATTACCAGATTAGCGGAAATAATATCACTATAGAACCATTAAATAGTGTAACAGAGTCCTGGAGCAAGAAGGATAGTCTTGATTCTCAAGGTCGGCAGGCCGGAGTAGACAAATGGGGCAAAGTTTTGTCAAGCCAAAAACGAGCACTGGAAAAAGTAAATTATACGTTGACCAAACATTATTTTTCCGGTATTCAACAATGGAATCTGGTATTTCAATCTAATACTGCAACTCAAAGAGATGGTCCTTTCAGTAGCAATACTACTTTCAGTAATGCATGGTATTACAGTCCCATTTCATCCAACAATCCTGTTATAGAATTACCATATGGGCAAAAAATAACAGCAGATAACACAAAACCAGAACAACCTACTTCAATTACCGAAAACACAACACTTCTTGGCACATGGTGCATAAGTGCAAGCGACCAGTTAAATTACCGGGTTAAAAATGGTGTTGTGAGTACAATCTTTCGTCAATATACATTTAAAGCAAATGGCACTTACAATTGTAACATTAAAACGTTCGATCCGCTTTTAAATTCCAATCTTTTGGGAAGAGAAAGCGGAAATTATAAAATCACAGGAACCAATCTAACCATCGATCCCCTAAAAAGTGTATTAGAAGAATGGAGCAAAATAAATGGCGCAGATCAATGGGGCCTGCTTTTAAAAACACAAAATGTTATCCTTGAAAAGGTGACATATAGTTTTAGCAAAATTTATGTTCCCGAATCAAGTGAATGGCAGCTTATTTTGAAAACCGCCAATCAAACAAAGAGAGATGGCCCTTTTAATAATTATGAGGGCAATGCATGGATATATATCATCACTTCACCATCCCATCCTTTAATTAAGTTACCTGGTGAATAATAATTAACTCAAGTTGCTAGTTTTTCAAATAAGTTTATCAAAGGTATAAACAACGATAAAAAGCAGCAATTTTAGCAGGAATCCTTCTTGTGTGACAGCATGAATTGATTTATCTATAGCCGATTTGATTCTGAAATACTTTCAATCAATTCTTTTACTTGTTATTGATTCACAGGCTAATTTAAGCTTTGCAGTAATTTCATTATACTCATCATCATTCAGTCGGGCGCGGTTTTCACTATCCAGAATGCCATTCTCGCTAGGTTGAATTTTACTGTACCATTCATTGCTTTCCGGTAAATCGAGTGGCTTACGGGGAACAATATGCAAATGAAGATGTGGAACTGTTTGACCTGCCGAAACTCCATCCTGTATTGTCCAGTCGAAGCCGTCACAGTTGAAAACAGTTTTTAAAACCGAAGTGATTTTTCGCGCAAACACCATCATTTCACTCTGTTCATCCTCCGATAATTCGAAAAGTGATTCGTAATGCTTATTGGGGATAATAAGCGAATGACCCGGTAGTATTGGGGCAATATTGTAATATGCACTGAATCTTGATGTCCTGCAAAAAGATGATTCAATAAATTCATTTCGGCAAAAAACACAAGTCTGATCAGTTGGATTGGTTGTTTGAAGCATTATTTGAGTTTAAAAGAGAATCTATTTCGGATAATTCCCTGTAATTTTTGAAAAAAACTTGTGAATCCCATGGAACGATCCTACCGGTTCAGCAAACATCATAATACAACGATCGGACACATAGTTAATATCTTTCCCTTCAAGATACTTAATCACCTCATCATTGCTCGATCCCTGCTGCAGCCAGAGGTGCTGTATCCCTTTCTTATAGGAACTATCCACAATTTTGATGGTTGACTCCGGCGGAGTATTTATAAATAGTGCTTTAACATCAGGCGGAAGCGTTTCAATGCTGCTGAAACATTTATCTCCTTCGAAATGAGTTAAATGAGGATTAACCGGAAGTACTTTAAGACCCTTTTTTTTTAAAGTCTGATAAACAGCATTCCCGAATTTGTTTTTATTCCGCGATACTCCAACTACTGCAATCTGAGGTTGTTGCAGAAACAGGTTAATTGATTCGCTTGTTTTCATATGGCATATTTATTTTGATTATATACATAAATTGGTCGGAAGAACTAAGCCGGAAGCTTGTATTTGTTGCAGAATAACCCTAATCCTGACGAATTTTATTGATTTCTCATTTCTGACTTCCGACTTCCGTCTTCTGACTTCCGTCTTCTGTCTTCCGACTCATTACTCCTTATTCCTTTTTTTTCCTTTATTCAAAAACAATCTTCATCTCTACCCGCCTGTTTTTTTGCCGGCCTTCGGGAGTTGTATTTTCCGCAATAGGTTTAGTTTGTCCAAACCATTCTGCTTTTATGCGATCGGGTTCAATACCATTTTTTACAAGGTAATCCTTTACAGCCAAAGTTCGGTTTTTCGACAAAGTCAGATTTGATTCCGGCTTGCCAACATTGTCGGTATGCCCGGAAAGTGACAATTTGAATTCGCTGCGTTTTTTCATCACATTAGCAAGTCCGTCGAGCGATCCTAAAGAAGCTTTTTTAATGACCGATTTGCCAGTTTCAAATTCAAGATTATCAAATGCTTTTTGAAGAATTTCCTGCTCTTCTTTTTTTATTTCCGGGCAGCCATTATTTTGAGCAATCCCCGGTATGGTAGGGCAAAGATCGTATTTATCCGAAATTCCGTCACCATCTGTATCCGGACAACCTTTAAAGACCGCCGTACCTCGGATGCTTGGGCAATCATCGTCTTTATCGGGAATGCTGTCGTTATCACTATCCAGGTAAGGACATCCCTGGTTTTCAATTGGGCCTTTTATTCCAGGGCATTTATCGGATTCATCAATAATTCCGTCACCATCGCTGTCAATAAAAGGGCAGCCTTTGTTCTCACGCGTACCGGCAACGGTAGGGCAGTTGTCATCTTTATCAGCTATACCATCACCATCCTGGTCCGGGCAACCTTTCATCTTAACTGAACCGGCATTGTAAGGGCATTCATCATTCTCGTCGATGATGCTATCGCCATCGCTGTCAGGGCAACCATTAAACGCAGCAATGCCTTTCACATTAGGGCACAGGTCATTTTGGTCAATTATTCCATCGCCATCGGTATCAGGACATCCATTAAATTCTTTCAACCCTGCTACATCAGGACATCTGTCTTTTTCATCGGTTATACCATCCTCATCCGCATCCGGGCAGCCATCAAGTGCGAACACACCCGGAACCTTGGGGCATAAGTCTTTTTTGTCTGATACTTTATCATTGTCGCGGTCGTGCGGACTTCCGTACATTATTGGAATTTTTAATACAGCTGAAGCAGATGTGCCGTACCTGTTTTTAGAAGATGCAAGTAAGGAGAAAATATCGTTTGAACCAATCCAGAGCGGTCCGATCCGCATCCCAAATCCCACGTTCCATTGTTTAAAGGAATTATATTGTACAGGTACCGAAACCCCAAACCATTTTTTATCGTAACGGGGAACCAGGTTATAGGTTGAAATATAGTGTACTTTATTTACAATATTATTCCCACGATTAAGAGCAATAAAGGGAGTGAAATTAACATATAAACCTTCAGCAACCCTAACATCGGCCTGCATACTAAGGCTTGTCGGTAGTCGCTGTGTGAATTTATCGGAAGGACTGGCAAGATCAAATGAATCGGCAATAAATTTGTTGAAATCATCAATAGACTGTATTCCTAAATCGCCTACAACCAGGTTCTGAATATCCGCAGTAAAATCGCGGCTGTCAGGATTTCTGCGGTAACGAACACTTCCAAGGTCTGAGGCTGTAAATCCAATCCTGAACAGGTATTTGTCCTGGTCCCTGCGCCACAAATTGGTTTTACCATCCATATCGTATTTGTATTTCATCCAGTCAGGACGATATTCGTAGACAATTCCAAAATCGAAAGATATGGAAGGATTGGTGTTGAAGCGGTAGGTGAAATCCTGGGTCAGATTATCGGAGGTTCCATAGTTTGTGTAAGTATTAAAAATAGAAACTGCACTGGAATCCTTAACCTCATAATTAAGATTTTTCATGAAAACATAAGCAGAACCTAAGCCCTGGTTTATTTTTATTGTAGTTCCGGCTTTCAGAAAGTGCTTTTCCCTGTCCATAAGTACACGTGCATAGGTAAAGCCATACTCCACCCACGAATTTACCTGTGTATTTAAATTCTCATTCTTAAGTTTGATGTTCCAGAGATCGGTTTCCTCATTGAGTCCGTCGAGCAGCATGGCAAGGGATTCGGTCATGTTATCGATATTAATAATCGATCGCACCGATGGCGTAAATGCAATAGCACTCTTGTCGGAAAGCGTGACCATAAAAGAGAAAATATCCTGTTTCTCACTGATTATCCCGGTTTTATCAGATCCGTTCATGGTTCGTGAAACATATGGTCCCTGAAAGTCAAGGCTTTTCAGTAATTTCGGATGAGTTAGAATGTATGGATCAAAGCTGTAGAAGGTATTATAAAAATTAACATCCGTTGAGAATAGAGCCATGTCGAACTTATACCGACTATCGGCGATTGAAGCAGGCTGCAATTGAACGCCCGTAATTCCTGCATAATTGCTGGTTGCAAATGGCAGGAAACTTTGTGATTTCGTTTGTAAACTTAAAAGTATTGTAAATATGGGGAGGAAGAGTAGCTTTTTCATAGTTAAAGTACCTTAAAACAAATTTTATCAAAAATAGTGAATTTGTAACTGAATTGAAACCTTAGGGAGGTAAAAAAGTGGTGAATATTTTCAAATAGGAATATCTTTGTCTTCTCAAAAGTGTAACCAGGTTGGCAATGTCATATTCAATTAATGATTTTTATAAAAGTATTGTTCTGAAGTTGCAAGCATTGTATTCTGCTGAAGAAGCTCATGCTATGGCAGACAGGCTGTTTGAGCATTATTTTCAGCTTACACCCACCCGAAGAGTACTCGCTGCAGATTCCCCGGTAAACAGTGCAAAAATGCTACTGGCAGAAGAATCCGTTATAAAATTATTGAGTAACATACCTTTACAGTACGTACTTGGTATAGCATATTTCATGGAAATGGAGTTTGTTGTAAATCCATCGGTGCTGATTCCCCGGCCCGAAACAGAAGAACTTGTAAGCCTGATAGTGAAACAGTATTCCGGATGGAAATCTACCCACCAATTAAGCATTCTGGATATTGGAACCGGAAGCGGATGCATCCCTGTAGCATTAAAACGATATATTCCCGGATCAATAGTTTCAGCAATTGATATTTCGCAGGAAGCGCTCGAAGTAGCAACTGAAAATGCGGCACTTAACAAAGTGGAAATAAATTTTAGCAAAACTGATATACTTAACCATGCTCAAAGTAAGCTGCTGACTGAGTTCGATCTCATTGTAAGTAATCCGCCCTATGTGACAATGGCCGAGAAAAAGTATATGCAGCCCAACGTTTTTGATAATGAACCGCATACGGCCTTGTTTGTTCCCAATGATGATCCGCTTGTTTTTTACCGCGAGATTTTTATCCTGTCGAAAACTAAACTTCTTGATGGGGGAAGCCTTTGGTTCGAAATAAACGAAATGTATGGTATTGAGTTAAGAGATATGGCTTTACACCATGGTTTTAAGGAAGCAAATATTTTCTTTGATATTCGGGGAAAAAGTCGATTTTTGCAATGTTTTATATAAAATTACACTCATCATAAATCATACAAATTAAACTTAAACATGACCGAAGCCATCAGACACACATTACGGGACTCGAAAGCAGCCCGTTGGACAGCCTTGTTAATTGTATCTTTTACCATGTTTGCCGGATATTATATGGCAGATGTATTAGCTCCTTTACAGGGATTATTGGAAAATAAACTGGGTTGGAGTAGCGCGGAATACGGGATAGTAACAAGTGCTTATGGCTGGTTCAATGTATTTCTTGGCTTTCTGATATTAGGAGGTATTATTCTTGATAAAATGGGAGTGCGCTTTACAGGCTTGAGTTCGGCAGCAGTAATGGTTGCAGGAGCTGCAATAAAATATTGGGCTGTTTCAACACATTCTTTAGATGGTGTAAACTGGCATGTATTATTCTGGGATGCGAAAGCCCAGGTTATGATAGCTGCACTTGGATATGCCATATTTGGTGTTGGAGTAGAAGTTGCAGGTATTACTGTTTCAAAAATCATAGTAAAATGGTTTAAAGGCCACGAAATGGCACTGGCCATGGGACTCCAGATATCTATTGCCAGGCTTGGAACTGCCCTTGCAATATCAACTTCACTGCCAGTAGCTTATCGTTTTAATGTTTCTACTCCAATTTTGTTTTGTTTGATCATGCTTTGCATAGGTTTCCTGGCATTTATAATGTACACTTTCAATGACAAAAAACTGGATGCTAGTGTAGCCGCTGATAACGAAAAGCA
>CAIWMA010000232.1 GCA_903913645.1 uncultured Bacteroidales bacterium
CAAATCAGATTTGAATTTATAAGTTGAAAGCATATTGAACAAAAAACTATTAACCTGAACCTTATATCAATCCTTTGTCTTAAATTTGAACATCATTCAACACACAAAGAAACAGTTTTTATAAATCAAATAAATACCACTTATACCATAAAGCTTACGTAGGAACAATTTCGATATTATTAATTTCAGGCTATGGCAAAACACAAAAAGAAACTGAGCCAGGTTCAACAGATGAAATTGATTACGGCACATAACCGGAAAGAGTTTTTCAGGAAATTCGAACATATGGTAACCTTAATTTCCGGAAGCAGTAATACCATAAAACTAATTCCCCCGGCAATACTTGAAAACTATTACATCTATAGATTTCATGCTATAAAAGTTGAAGCAGCTTTCGGCCATTCCATTGATCCATTTGTGCTCGAAGATGTGAAGCAGGGAATTTCAATTCACCTTCGAAAAAGTTCGACCCCGGTTAACGAAAAAGGCGATACTATAACACTCGAAGAATTTATGACTATTGGACTAACCCTTTTACTACAAACGGGCAGGTTTGAACCAACTCTTGAAAAAACTGCGGCCCCATTCATTGAATTACTTAAAAGCTTGCTTAAACAGCAAGAGTATCCGGAATCGGGACTTCATAACTCAATCAGAATAATAAGGATGATGGGATTATTTGTTAGTAACCTATCAACATCAATCTATTGGGTGAAAGTAAAAAATGAACAGACAGAACCTAAATTTTATATAAGCGCTAAATTAAGCAAACATATACAGGAAAAAGTTTATATAACAATTGATGGAATAAGCCGGGCAACGGTGAGGGTAGGTTGGGCATTTGATCCCCAAGGTGTCAGTTGGTGTATGTACTCTCCTGCATCATTTAGCTTGCCGGAAAACCACAGTTTGGGTATGTTGCCTGTATACATTCAAACTCATGCGCTTCAGCGTTTGGAAGAAAGGCTCAATTGTGTTCACGCTAACCTGGCATCCTATTATATTTACGAGGCAGTTAAGGCTGGGATTATAATAAAAAGGCCCGATAATAATTTTCTGATAGAATACAAGTATAACGGAAAGAAATCCGGCTACCTGCTGGCAGGTATTTACGGGGATAAAGTGGTTATCCGTACATTCCTTTTCCTTACCAACAACGGAACTCCCGAAGGTAAAAAGCTTCAGAAACTGGCTGGGATTCAAAAACAAGATAAACAGTACCTCTTGCTCGATAAACTTAGCACATTTATGAATCCTGATTTACGTAAGAATGAAACCATACGGCGCTTGTTTTTCGATGCAGGATGTGGCGATTTGTTCGAATTAACTAAAGGACAAACCTTTGGAGGTGCGGTAGATTATGCTAACGTAAATGTTAAATCAATTTTAGATTACCTGATGTTAAAACCGGTTGATGCTGAAGCTCCACCTGATTTTTCGGATGCGCTGGGTAGGTCACGGTACAGGTGAAGAAGCGGCAAAAAAGGATTACCTCAGGCAGAGCGCAGTTCCAATTCATTGAATTAAATACTAAGTAAATTTGAATATAAATCAGATTTGAATGTATAACTCCCAGCTACCGCAAATTTGTATTTTTGCATAACCCGCTTAAAGAGTAAACGAATTAAAATAAGCTCTTATCCATTAGCAATAAACGTACCCGCGTTCGAGTTTAGTTATTAATTAAAAATGCATACAATGCATATCAATGTTAAACTTTTCCAATCTTTTCCCATCTGGTTTCATCCCAAAGATATAACCCTGTCGCAAATTATCGGTAACCCTGCTGATGCTAATAAGGTAACCTATTCAGCGGCTTTCGATTACGAAAAAATAAGTGCAGCGCAGCTTAGGGTATATATAGATATGTATTTTGAAACCCAGCAAGCCGAACTCACACACCGCTGTGGATTTCAGTTTAAGTTTACTAACCCTGACTGGGACGCAATATTTGTTAGTACTGCTCTCCACTCCCTGGTAATATCGGCTATTGATAAAAGTTGCTTATGTTATAATAGGTTATGTGCCGAAAATCAGGTGAGCGCCCCTATGCTGAAATTTGAAGATGAGGTTGCAACAAAAATCACCGAAAATTTTATTAACAAGTACTATACGTACCGTAAACCGGAAGATACCAGGAATGCGTATTTAATTAATAACACCGGTTTAATTTGGTCGAAGGGAAAGAATACCATTATATTACTCCAATGCACATTTATTATTCTCGATGCATTTCTATACGACAACCAGGGATTCGACAATATACATAACAGGGAAGAGTTCGAAAAAGTACTTCCATTTACCAAATACCTGACATTGAAATTTAATTGCCGGGAAATAGAAAACAAGAGTGTAAAACTCTCCTTTTTAAATGCCATCTTCCTGTTACAATGCGTGGATTGTGCTTTAAAACTGCTGTTAGGCAATAAAGAAGAAGTGCTTATTCCGACCATAGAGGCAAGAGGAATGGATGAAGAAATCCGTTCTGTTTATATTGTTGAAGGCGGAAAGTTTATAAAGCAAATGAATGATTCGTTTAAAAATTCCGGGGCTAGGGTCATCAACCTGGAAACATTCTACGATCGGGATGCTTTGTTCAGGTAAATGAAAGTTAACCCACAGGCGCACTAACTTTTCTCATCCCTGCCTGACTGTTTCAGCAGGCATGGAAGGTAATCCTTTCGGGTGGTGACCTAAATTAATTAAATTTGCATGATAAGCCGGAATCTACAGTTTATGCCCGAATCGTTTATGCGGTGTTATAAATCTCACTTCCGCACCTATATTTTGGTTTCTTATTTCTTAAAGTATTTCCGTATCATTTCCTGTAGATCATCAACTTTAATCGGTTTTGGAATATAGTCGTTGCATCCTGCCATAATTGCCTTTTCCCGGTCGCCAGATAATACCGAAGCAGTTTGCCCAATTATAATAACATTCTTATTAAACAACCGGATTTGCCGTGTTGCTTCATATCCATCCATACCAGGCATTTGAATATCCATCAAAATCAAATCAATATCAGGGTGAGTGCGGCAAAATGCAACGGCTTCGGTCCCTGTTTTTACTGTCAGAATTTGCCTTGAAAATTTACCTACTCCTAATGTGAGGAGCTTTTCTGATGTACTGTCGTCTTCGGCAATCAGTATTTTAAGATTATCAATATCAATCATTGGTTCAGCTAGCTGTTCAGTCTCTTTAATAGCTGGTTCTATTGCTTTTTCTGGTTTAAAGGGAATGGTAAAATAAAAAGTTGTACCAATATTTTCCTGGCTTTCTAACCATATTTCTCCTCCAAGCAATTCAACATAGGATTTGGCAATTGATAAGCCCAAGCCGGCTCCCTGGTAAGCTTTTTTGTCGGTAACATCGGCTTGTATAAACCGTTCGAATATGGCTTCCTGCCTGTTTTGTGGAATTCCTATGCCCGTATCCTTTACGAAAAATTCGATGAATTTACCTTTAATACTACATCCTATTTGTATAAATCCCTTACACGAATACTTTATTGAGTTTTTTACAAGATTGGTAAGTATAGCATAAAGTTTCTCCTGGTCTGTTTTTATGTTAAGTTCATCTGCATGGAATATATTGGTAATTAAAAGGTGCATTCCTTTTTTTTCAACCTCAGGCTTAAAAAAATCACATACATATTCTATTTGTTCGCTGATGTTACACGCATTCATGTTCACTTCCATGAGTCCCGCTTCAATTTTCGAAATATTCACAATATTATTAATGATATTAAGCATTCGTGCTCCGCTTTTTTCAATCATGGTAATATATTCCTGTTGGGCGGCTCCCGAAAGACCAGGCTCTTTAAGTAAGCTGGAAAACCCAAGTATGCCGTTCATAGGGGTTCTTATTTCGTGCGACATATTTGCGAGGAATGCCGATTTCAACCGGTCGCTTTCTTCGGCTTTTTCTTTGGCTTTGGTTAATTCCAATGTGCTCTTTTCTTTCTCCTGGTTTTGGAATTCGAGTTCCATATTGGCAATAATTAAATCCTTTTCAACAAGTTTGCGTGCGGTGATATCACGGATATTGCATTGGATTACCTCCTGATTGTTTTCGGAGTAAACATTGCTTACAAACTCCACATTAATTTTTCTGCCATAAGCTGTTTCGAGTGGTAAATTTTCGTAACGCACATACGATTTCTGCTTTAGTTCCATGAATTTTTCTTTGCTTTCAGCAACATCTCGTAAGATTCCTATTTCCCAGATTCCTTTGCCAAGAAATTCAGCTTTGGAATATCCGAGCAACTTAATCAAAAATGGATTCACATCCTTAATCCGTCCTGTTACTGCATCCAGTATCAGAATCCCATCCTTAGCTGTTTCGAAAAGCCGACGGTAGCGGATTTCTGAAAATTTAAGTGCCTCGAGCGCCCGTTTGTACTCAATATTTTTTGTATCGCACAATTCCTGTAAGGCTGTATGTTTCTGATTAATTTTCCTTAATCCAACAATTAGTTCTTCTTTGGATTGGCCCTGATAAATCATGATTTTATTTTTTTATGGTACTGGTAAAATGATACAGCTGTGTACTCTCAGGAAACAACTTATAATCCTGCAATTATTTCCTGCATCTCGTCCTTCGTCTTGCTAAGTTTGTATTCCACCATTCGTAACATATCCTGTTGCATAGGTTCCTCATATTCCAAATCAGATTCAGTTAGCTCAGGATATTTTTCTTTTAGTTTGGTTTGAAGTTCGCGCCAATGATCGGATGTTTTTAATTCGTTCATTTTAGTGGTTATTTAGTGAGTATGAAAAGTGTTAATATGCCTGTAAACTGCGAATTAATTTTGAAAGCAATTAATTCCGGAAAATCAATAATTACTTTTATCATGCAGGCAACTGCAATTAATTCCAAAGTATGTATTGTTTCATGAGTAGTGTAAAAGTACATAGGACATAAATGGTTTGCATTACACAATTCCTGTTTTCTATTGTATTATTCACACATACAGGATGATCAAAATATCCTAAATTGTCAAAATTCAAAAAGGCCATCTCTGAATCTGAGACGGCCTTTTAAAATTAGAAACGGAACGACTTTAAATCGTTCCATCAATAAAGCAGGTATTACATCCTGTCCATATACCAGTTCAGGGTTTTTTCGATTTTTTGGGTATGGAAAATAGTGCTCATTGATTTTTGTAAGCGTATGAAAGCCGTCTCACTCTTCACCACATAATCCGAAGCTTTGTGGAGCATACAATCGATAGCTACTTCAATTTTATCCTGCGACGAAAGCATTATCACAGGAATTTCCGGGTTGAAGGCTTTTATTTTATCCAATGTAAGCATCCCGTTCATGGCGGTTTTATCAATCCCATCGAGATAGTAATCTAAAATGATCACATCGGGGTTGCGTAACAAATTTGCTACGCACAGTTCGCCTGTAGCATAGGTTTCGATAATGAAATCGGCATGTACCATCAACTCGATTTCAAGTAGTTTCAAATACAAGGCATCATCGTCAACCAGGAAGATCTTTATTTTTTTCTCTTTACTCATCAGTTTGCGTTTTTAATATTTTTGTATTCAGCCTCTAATTCCACACATGCCTGTGTGCAAACGGTATCAATTTGCATAACAAGGTCAGATATTCCTTCGGACTGTTGTTGGTTTTTAGCAAAGTCCTGCACTTTTTTAGCCATATTTTCATAATCTACATTTATTCCCATTATAGCGAACGAAGGAATAATTTTATGCACAGCGGCATACAACGAAGTCCAGTCTTTCTCCTTCCAGCTTTTTTTCATTACACTTATCAATGGCGGAGTCTGCTCGATATATAGGGAGATCATTTCCATCATTAATACAGGATTAGCTTTGGTACGTGCAATAAGGTAATGCAGATCGGTGTATTTTATCACTTTAGCTTCAGTAGGCTCTGCCTCAGCTTCGTTGTAGCTAGTAAGCCCGTTATTCCCGTTTACGAGCATTGCTTTTTTGTATTCGCCAACAATTTTACTGTATAACAATTGTTCATCGATAGGCTTAGCGATGTAATCGTTCATTCCAACCGCATTGCATTTGGCCAGGTCAACGGTGGTTACATCGGCAGTAAGAGCTATGATGGGGATGTTTGATTTCATTTCGTTCCTGATATAATCGGTAGCCTCAAAACCGTTCATTTCGGGCATCTGCAGGTCCATGAGTATAATATCGAATGTATTGGATCGAAGCTTCTCAATAGCTATTTTCCCGTTAGCTGCAACATCGCATTGAAATCCGAATTCATCCAGAAGTGTCCGCATCAGTAATTGGTTGAGAGCAATATCTTCGACTACCAGTACTCTTATATCTTCAATTTCTGCATCTAATTCAACTAACTGATCGTCGATGTTAGCATCTGCTTTAGTTTTCAGAAAATCCATTACAAAACCGAAAGTGGAGCCCTCATTTAATTTGCTTTCAACAGTAATAGTCCCATCCTGCGCTTCGACCAATTGCTTTACGATGGCAAGCCCTAATCCTGTACCACCGTATAAGCGGGAAGTCCCGCTTGATGCCTGCTGAAAGTTATCAAATATCTTTTCCATTTTATTCTGAGCAATTCCGATACCGGTATCTTTAACCGTAAATTCAATAGTAGCATTGGTTTCATCTTCCTTAACCAATCGTACATTTACAATTATTTTCCCCTGGTTTGTAAACTTTACTGCATTGCTTACCAGGTTTAAAATAATCTGGTGCAAACGTACGGGGTCGCCAACCAATACTACAGGAATATTTGGGTCGTATTTTTTAACCAGTTCTAAATTCTTTTCCCTGATCTTCGGTTCGAACAAATGTATCATGGCTGAAATAGACGTTGCCATTTTAAATGGAGTTTGCTCAAATATCATTTTTCCTGCATCTACTTTTGCCAGGTCGAGAATATCGTTGATAAGCACGATTAATGCATCGCCGCTCAGTTTTATTGCCTGAAGGTATTCTTTTTGTTTTGATGATGTTTCTGTTTTGAGCAACACTTTAGTGAAGCCGATAATCGCGTTCATAGGTGTACGGATTTCGTGGCTCATGTTCGAGAGAAACTGCTGTTTGGATTTAACTGCTGTTTCGGCAACCAGTGTGGCGCTTTCGGCTTTTATCTTTGCTTCTTCTGCAATTCCAACTGCCAGCTCAGCAAAAACAATGGCTTCAGTTAATTCCGTTGCAATTCGTTTCTGATCGGTTATATCGCGGGCAACTATCACTACGCCTAAAACATTCCCTTTATCATCTTTATAAACCGAACCGTTACAGAGAACATCAATAAGTTCACCATCAGTGATTGTAAGTGGGAAATCCGCTATAAATCCTTTTTCAAAAACCTCTTTATAGGCTTCGCGGGCTTTAGCAGGATCAGAGAAATAATCAAAAAAATCGGTTCCTATAATATCCTTGCGTTGCACACCGGTAACCTTTACAGTTGCCTCATTCATGTCTGTAATTTTCCCTTCGGGGCTGATTGTAAATAAAGGGTCACGACTTGCTTCGATAAGGCTGAGCGAGTATTGGGAAGCTAACCGTAAAGATTCGGAGATTGCTTCGAGCTCAACATTAACAATGGCCTGCTTTTCTTTTTCTTTTATCTGATAAAGAAGTTCTCTATCTGCGATAATCAACTCTGCTACCCGTTTCCCGTTTTCTTCGCTTTGAAAGATAAGATCCTTGTTGGCCTTAATTAACTCTGCAGCCCGCTTTTCTTTCTCCTGGTTTTGAAAGAGAAGTTCTTTGTTGGCTATAAGAAGCTCAGCAGCTCGTTTTTCTTTTTCTTCATTTTGAAAGAGAAGTTCTTTGTTAGCGATCAGAAGTTCAGCAGCGCGTTTTTCTTTTTCATCGTTTTGGAAAGCAAGTTCTTTGTTGGCGATTATCAGCTCAGCAGCACGTTTTTCTTTTTCGTCGTTCTGAAAAGCAAGTTCTTTGTTAGCAATTATAAACTCGGCAGCGCGCTTTTCTTTTTCTTCATTTTGAAAGAGAAGTTCTTTGTTAGCGATCAGAAGTTCAGCAGC
>CAIWMA010000233.1 GCA_903913645.1 uncultured Bacteroidales bacterium
GACCTCAGGATAAAAAACAGACAGTTTGTTATGAATGGCCGACCCATTATGATGCGAGGTGCGGTTGATGAGTGTGTATATCCTTTAACAGGTTATCCACCAATGGATAAGGCTTCATGGCTCCGGATAATTCGCATCTGCCAGTCGTATGGGTTTAACTTTATGCGTTTTCATTCCTGGTGTCCTCCTTCCGCCGCCTTCGAAGCTGGTGATGAACTGGGTTTCCTTTTTCAGGTCGAACTTCCGCTCTGGACTATGGATGCACCACCATTTGGCCAGCATCCGGTTCGTGATAAATTTATTCGCGACGAATTGGAATTAATTCTGGAAGCTTATGGCAACCATCCCTCATTCGCGTTTATGGCCATGGGCAACGAATCGAACGGAACCCTGGATGAGCTGACAAAAATTGGACGAGCCAAAGATCCCCGCCATCTTTACCGTTGTGAAAAAGGAAGTACTGAAGAAACCGGAGATTTTTATGAAATCGGACAGCGTGGCATTTTAGGCCCGCGAACCGACTGGGACCGCTGGTCGTTGTTTCCCGGTTGGATTGCCAGTGGCGAAAACGACAATCAGTTCAGCAGCGTTTCGGTTCCTACTTTTGCACACGAAGTTGGCCAATGGTGTATGTTTCCAAATCTGGAAGAGACTAAAAAATATACAGGCACTCTCCGGGCCCTCAACTTCGAAGGATATAAAAAATCGCTGGAAGGGCATCATCTTCTCGATCAGGCGGGAGCATTTGCCCGGAGTAGTGGTGAATTCAGTGTTTCGCTTTATAAAGATGAAATTGAAGCCAGTTTGCGCACATATCCTTACGGTGGAATTCAACTCCTCGAAGCCCGCGATTATCCAGGGCAAGGCACAGCCATTGTAGGCTGGCTCGATGCTTTCTGGGATTCGAAAGGATTGATCACTCCCGAAGAATTTCGTCGCTTTTGCGCTCCAACCGTTTGCCTGATGCGGATTCCAAAACGAATTTTAACTTCAACTGAAAAATTTGTTGCCACAGCCGAAATTGCTCATTATGGTGCTACTGCAATTAAAGTATCGCCAGAGTGGAAAATAAATGATAGCAAAGGAAATATTGTCGCAAATGGAACTTTCCCTGTTCAAAATATTGAAACTGGCCGTAATACGAAGTTTGGAACTATAAACGCTGATTTATCGAAAGTAAAGGTACCGCAAAAACTTACAGTTACCTTAAGTGCCGGTGGCACTTCAAACAGTTGGGAAATATGGGTTTATCCTGAAACTCAGCAAAAGGCACCTGCAAATGTCAGGATCGTACATGCTTTAGACAAAACCACCAAAGACGCGCTTTCCAATGGCGAACGTGTTTTGTTGTTTTCGTCACCCACCGAAGGAATAATAAATTATCGTCCGGGAATGATTCTCCCGGATTCATTGAGGTTTCTTCCGGAAGCAAAACCGGGCCGCAATGCGATACCAGGAAGTTTTATGCCTGTTTTTTGGTGCTCACGGCTTTTTAACCAGATCGGGACTATGGGCATTTTATGCGATCCGAAACATCCGGCGTTTGCTGAATTTCCAACCGAAAATCACAGCAACTGGCAATGGGCCGATCTGATCGGCCATTTTTCAGCAGCCAATTCGTTAAGAGTGGCCGGAGCTACTGAAGACATTTATTTAAACATGGAAAAGGTTTCTAGTGATGTTCATGGCCGGTCGAAAGCTATTTTACTTGATAATACTCCGGCAGATTTCAAACCAATTTTGCAAATAATTGACAACTACGACCGGAATGCCAAACTGGGAACGATCTTCGAGTCTCGCGTTGGTAAAGGAAAACTGTTGGTTTGTGCAATGGATTTGGAAACGGATATGGAGAAACGCCCGGCAGCAAAACAACTCATGCAAAGTTTGCTGAATTATACATCAGGAGATAAATTCAGTCCGGATCATGAATTGTCGGTTGAGTTTCTAGATAAAATTCTCACCAGCATGGGAAAATAGTAATACAAAAGAATTTTAATACTATAAAAAATGAAGAGAATTAATCTTATTAACAGCTTTTGCCTGAAATTCAGGCTTATGCTTCTTCTTATGATACTTACACTTTTTGGAACTCACATTAAAATTTTTGGCCAGCAAACCAATACCCGCGGTATTGATATCCCGGACTTGAAAAGCAACTTTCAAAGCCCGCCTGCAAAATACCGCATGTTGCAAATAACGCATAATACAAATAACGATGGCACACTCGATAGTCTGAAAAAATATGGTTATGGCGGAGTTGTTTCAAATGTTGGTTTTGATAATTATCTACAAAGCGAAACTGAGTGGACAAAATTTAAGGAGTACCTGGCAAAGTGCAAAGTACTTGGACTAAATTTCTGGATTTATGATGAACACGGCTATCCAAGTGGAAAGGCAGGAAACCTTACCCTAAAAGATCACCCTGAATACGAAACCATCGGCGTTCTTTGTGCCCATACCGAAAGTAAAGGAAAAATAACACATACTTTTCCATCAGGTGAAAGGTATACTGACGAGCCTATCTACATCTGCGCCGCTCCAGTGGAAAAAGGACTGTACGACTTTTCCAGGAAAGTTGAACTTACTTCCCTATGGCGAAAAGGCAAAAATACAATTGAATGGCAGTCACCCGATACCAACAAATGGGGTGTTCTTTCCTTCCATGTAAAACGCATGTATGAAGGGACTCATATCGAAACCAATGTTTCCGATAGAAATCAATATATAAACATAATTGACAAAGATGCTGTGAGGAGATTCATTTCATTAACCCATGAAGCTTATAAACAACAGATTCCGTCGGAATTAAAAAATTACGTTCATGCTTTTTTTACGGATGAGCCTTCTTTAATGACTTCATATCTGAAGGATGACGAAAGCTTGTTGCCTGCAATTCCGTGGAGTCGTACTTTCCGGAAGGAATTTATAGATTTGTATCAATATGACATTGTTCAAATGCTGCCTTATCTATTTGAAGATGGCGGATGTGAGACAGTTTACCGCCGTCTTGATTTCTGGAGCCTGGTTGCCCGATTGGTTGAAGAAAATTATTACGGACAAATTCAAACCTGGTGCAATGCTAACGGACCAGCTTCGTCGGGGCATGCATTGCTCGAAGAAAGTTTGTACTGGCATGCCGTTTATGAAGGAAACCTGTTCAGAAACCTCAGGAAAATGGACCTGCCGGCTTTGGATATGCTGACTTCTGATCCTATCGGATTGGTACATTCAACGCAGATTCCTGTTCCTAAATTTGTAAGTTCAGTTGCTCACTTATCCGGCAGAAACGAGGTTATGAGCGAAACTTCAGCGCATCAGGAACATGCAATAAAACAGCCGGTTACTTTTGAAATGCGCTTGGCTACCATTGGATATGAATTTGCTTTGGGCCTAACCACCGTAACTTCATACTACAGCTACAATGAGTTTTCGGATGCCGAACGGAAAATTTTTAACAATTACATTGGCCGCCTGGGCTTGCTTCTTACAAAAGGAAAGCATGTGGCCGACATTGCCATTTATTACCCAATTCAATCCTTATGGGGAAACCTTACGCCAACAAAAAAAACCACCTGGGAACCGCCGGATGCCAAGCGCACTGAAATAGAGCCCGATGATATTCAGCGAAATAATAATCTTTACTTAACCAATCATATTATTCCCTATCGTAATGATTTGCCTGAAGCCCAGCGAGTTGATGCAGCATTGGGCGAAGTTTCAAAGACGCTTTTATCGAATCAGCTCGATTTTGATTTTATAGATGACCAGGCAATCATCGAATCAAACATCAACCAGAGTGCCATGCACTTATTTGGTGAAACATTTAAAACCCTTGTACTGCCCGAAACCAGCATCCTTCCGTTAGCAACCTATCAGAAAATTGCAGATTTTGTAAATAATGGCGGCCAATTGATTATTCTTGGTCATCTGCCCCAAACCGGAATGAATCCAACTGAAACCAGCTCAATTACCTCTATAAGCAAACAATTAGCAAAATCCAATCGTGTCATTGTGGTGAAATCTTTATCAGAAATTGTATCAGCAATAAAAAAAGATTCTCCTTCTGATATAAACCTTAATGAGCCTTGCAATGAAATTTTTTACAATCACCACAAGTATAACAGCAGCGAAATCTATTTTATAATAAATCTTTCTGACAAACCGGTTGAAAGGGAAATTTCATTTCGTGCAGTTGGAAAAACCGAAAAATTGGATCCGCTTTCAGGAGATATACAATCGATAAAAGGGGAAACGGCAAAGAATAAAACAATCATCCCAATCAAACTAAATCCATTTGAAAGTGTAATTTATGTTTTTGCAGAAACTAAAATGCAATCATTCTAAAAACTAAAAGCTATGAAAACAAACCAGCTTCTAAAACTAATCTGTTTCATCCTTTTTATCCAGTTTGGTGGCGCACAATCTTCGCTACAAGCAGCGACTATTATACTAACAAGCGACCAGCAATTGAATGATTTGCTTAACCCAGATAAGAAAATTGATCTTTCAACAGGCCGGAATAAAGAATTCGCCAGCCTGAGAGAGATTTGTGAGTCCGCCAAAAAGAGAGGCGACAAAGTTCTTACCATTGCCTTTGACGAATTCTTCAGGCAATACCGCGAACAGGCCGGCACCGAACGCCGGTTAAGGCCCGACATGGATGAATATATCGACAAAATCAAAGTTATCGGTGATTTCGCGGCTAAATACCAGATGGGGATTGGACTGAGCCTGCTAAGCCCGCTTGAATTAGGTTCAGCATACAAGGAAAACACCGGTGAAAGCGGCCGTTGGTTGAATTATAAAGTAGGTTACCGTGATCCTTCCTCAGGAAAATTCAGTCTGCAGATGTGGCAGCAATTATACTGGACCAACAACAAAGGTAAATTCCCGGTCAGGCTAAAAAATGTCCGTGCCTTTGCATTCAAAGAATCTACAATAGCAAGTACTCCGTTCAAAGTTGTTTTGCCTACCGATATTATCGAAATTAAAGGTGTTCAATACGATGCTTTGGATACAGTCCGGACAATACCCGTCGGCGAATTGTGGGTGGATCCAACTTCTCCCGAAGCAAGGGATATGAACTTTGAAACCCGGAATCTGCGGGTCTTTTATGATGGAGCCAAACAATTAAAGGGCTTCAACCGTGTATTTGTAATTCTGGAATATGAAACTCAGGAGATGGATTATTTCAGCCCGAAAGCTGCGCCATTCCTGAAAAATCTCTTAAAAAAATACCACGATAAAGGCATTAACCTTGTATCGCTTTATTCTGATGAAATGCATATTCAGCAGGACTGGTATTATTTTATTCACCACGAAAACGGGCAATTTAATGAAAGGTTCCTGACCAAAAATTTCTCGGATGCGTATCAGAAAAAGTTTGGACAGGAATTGGAAGATAAGGATTTACTCTACTTTGCTTATGGCTCGCCATTTTTTGAAACCAGTGCCAAGGCAGTGAGGAATGTTCAATACGTGATGGGTTCGCAGCCCGAAGATATTCACCGTACTTTTCTTCTCCGCGACCGCTATTTTAAAATGCTGAATCGCGATGTGGTTGACCTTTTCAAAGATGCCAAAACCTATGCTGAATCTCTTTTTGGGCGGAGCCTGGCCACCGATGGGCATTCCTCCTGGGCCGAAAGTCCTACTATTGATACCTGGGATACAGAGAAACTGCGTGAGAATGCCTACAAATACGAATACACTTCCAACTATGTGTGGGGCAATACGGTGCAACAAGCGGCAGCCGGATGCTACGACTATTTTAAATGGGGTGAATACCTGTTTCCTACCGGAAACGATTTTGCTGAATGTGGCTGGCTCGATCGTAATTATTATGGCGCCGCTATGGGAGCTTCTATCGGCGTAATTAATAAATATCCAAATGCCTATATTGCAGCCTGGGGAATGCCGGAAAAATCCGACAATTGGAAACAAGCAACAAACAGTGCATTCGGAGCCAGGGATGGATCAATAACCAACCAGATAACCGGCGGTGTTCATCGTGATATTGAAGTCCTGATTCTTTATCCAATGAACCTGGTCGCTGTTGAAGAACGTTTTGGCAGCTGGATGACTCAATATGGATATGCCAACTATCTGACCTCTGAAAAACTCCTGGAATTGGGAGAAATTACGGAGGATGGATATATAAAAGTCGGTGAAAAAAAATACAATACATTGGTTGCCATTTTTGAACCTCTGCCACCGCAAGGTTTATTGGAAAAGATGAAGAGTTTTGCAGAAAAAGGTGGAAATATTATCTGGTGCGGGCCACCGCCATTTCTCAGTGGTGATGGTAAAAATTGTTCAGATGAATGGCAACAACTTTTTGGTGCGAAATACAACTTCGACCAGTACATGGGCGAAATTGCAGCCGGAAGAAAGATTACTTTTCAAAACAGTTTTGCTAAAATTCCGGAACAAACCATTCTCACCGATTTTATTGTCGATAGGATATATCCGTTTACAGCCGGTGAAAAATGCGAAATCCTTGCCAAATCAGGAGAAAAAATACTGGGAACAGGATTAAAAGTTGGAAAAGGGAAAGCATATTATTTCGGTTTCAGGCCATGCGATGACCAGTCGGCTAGTCTCGGTTACGAAACCCGTACCATGTTCGAGATTTTGAATGCCTGTGGCGCTTATACGGGAAGCGGTAAATTCCCAAAGATAAATGATAATCCAACCTACGTTTCGCGAACTACAGACTACCTGGCAACCAGTTTCCCGAATGGCAGCAATGTTATCGTAAAACACTACCGCACCCATGCTGAGAATTGGGATGGTGGGTTCTCCCGCAACAAAGAAGCTGATGCCAAAGCACTTGCTGTAAATCCGATGCCTTCAGATACTATGATTCTGAATGGAATGAAAGTGAACGGGCATCAGTTGAGCTATAGCGGTAAACTTAAAATTACCTTTCGGACAGACCAGGCAAATAAGTTAATTGCTTTTGAAGGGTATGAATGTAGAGAGTTGAAACTGGACGGCATCAGTTATGTATTTACCCAAAAACCTTTTGAAACAATTGCTTTTGCTCCGGAGAAAGATATGCCGGGAACATATTTTGCCATCCTCAATGGCGAAGGCAAAGTGCAGCTTCCAATCCCTTTTTCCAACGGAAAGAAACCGGATATCAGAACTCCTGAAAACAAAAAGATTCCATATCAAATTGTAAATGGACAGATAGAAATTAATGTAACCGCGGCTATATCCGGGAGAAGGCTGGGAATCAGGTTTTAGGAAAAAGGATAAATGAATGAAATCGACATATCTTAAAAAAGGGAAAATGAAAGTATACAAAGTTTCAAGAATAGCCTTCATGATAATTGTATTGCTGATCATGAAAGTTGTGCCTTCGTGGGGCCAATCCGTTTTTCTTGAAAAAAGGCCGGATGACGGATCCATTCACGCTCTGGGTAATGGGAAAATGTGTATCTACGAAAAAGGGCCTGGCATTGTAATGGCTTACACCGGTCAATTTTCTTCGCCTTCTTTTCTTACATTGGAATGGGTGAAAGATTCGTTGGCTAAATCAAGTCAGGTGAGAAAGACGGGAACAGCTATCTGGACACATATTTTATTCAAAGGAGATGCTGAAACCAGCAAATTACTCGACTTTGTGGATTCAGAATCTCCTTGTTTTGTGCGTAAAGTGCAGACTAAGAGCCAGATTACTTTCAGGCTGGATCTTCAGCAATATGTTCAGTTAATTGATAACTCCAGCCGTTTAACCTCCAATCAGAAAGCAAACGGAATATTGATGGTAGTTCCGTCGGGTACAATTTTCTATCAATCCTATGTTTATCCCCGGATTCTTTACAGCCAGCTTGTTGCAACCGGAAATGCGCGGATTGAAACTGTTCCGGGATCCAGTGCTATTAATATTATTTGTGCACCTGGTGAAAGTAGTATATTCATAATTGGCGGTCTCGAATATGATGAAGTAATGACCAATACGAAGCAGGTTCTGTCAGGTTCAGTCGAAAGTCTCCTGGATAGAACAAACCGGTATTGGGAAGATTTTACCAAAGGAAGGAAGGACTTTGCTTCAATCCTGCCGGCTTCTACGCCCGAACGTGCCAGGTTGTTGAAAACCATTGATGATGTTGCGGTGTTGTTAAAAACGCAACAAAGCATCCAGGGTGCCGAAATTGCCGGATATCCTTATCCTTTGGGATACGTTCGCGATCAGTATGGCGTTTCCAGGGGATTGTTGGCACTGGGAATGTATAAGGAAGCAAAATCTGTTCTTAATTTTTACTGGAAAATATGGGAGAAGTATGGGTTTATTCACAATGCCCAGGCTATCGGAATTGATGGGGTTTTCCATATTCATGAAAACGACCAGGTGGAAAGCCCTGGGTATTTAATTACCCAGGCATTCGATTTGTTAAAGGCAACAAAGGATACAGCATTTATGCATCAAATTAGTCCGATGCTCGATTGGGCTTTCCTGGTTCAACAGAAATACCTGGTCAAAAACATGTTGCCTTTTAATGGCGACGAAACGTATGTTGCCGGTGGTTTATTGCCACGTTCAACGCTTAATGACGGATCGGCTGAATCGACTTTGTTATTTATAGAAAGTGGCCAGAAATACATGAATTGGCTGAAAATCCGGCATAGCCAAAATGCAAATTATATTGCTAAAAGCCAGGCACTAATTGAAACGGTGAAAGCGCATTTTATGGAAAATTTCTGGCAGGATGGTGTGCTCTGGACCAACAATCCTGCGCGGGCAGCACTTGCCGAATTACCACAATTCAGGCATGGTGTTTGCGAAAGTGCTGGGCCAAACTGTTTAATGAATAAGTACGGTGGCATTGTCTGGACGGAGCGAAACGAAAACAACCGCTACGTATGCGCTGCCTGTATTTCGCGCGATATATTGCCAAAAGCAGAACCAACAAAATACAACCTGCTTTCGGTAGCATTGGCGCCTTTTTATATGGAATTTAGCACCATTCCTTACGATATGCTTAAAAAACCAGTGGCAGATATTCTGAACAATTTCAAAACCACCGGTGCTATGACCTCGAAACAGGCAACATACAGTCCTAAATCTGAAATATTTATAGTAGGTTATGATTATGGATTTCTACTTTCGGCGCTTACAAAGTTGAATGACCCTGATGCTTTATTGCTCTATAATAAAACACTTTCGGTAGTGGATAACGAAGGTGCATGGGCTGAATATTACCTGAATGACCAGCCAAAAGGAACCCGTTGCAGGCCCTGGGAAAGTGCCATTAACCTCGAAGCGCTGCTGGACTGGGCTATGACTCAAAAACAAAAGTAGAAATAACACATTTACTTATATGAACATCCCTGCAAGAATACTTTTCTTCGCTCTTTTTGCCTTCACCTTTAAGGTTGGTGTAAGTCAGCAAATAAACCCCGGGTTTTATACCAATCCTATCCTGGCCGGCGATTATCCCGATCCTTCAGTTCTTCGGGTGAATGATGATTATTACATGACACATTCGTCTATGGAGTTTTCACCAGGACTTCTCATCTGGCATTCAAAAGACCTGGTTAACTGGGCACCATTATGTTATGCGCTTAACGAATACCTTGGATCAGTTTATGCACCGGATTTGATCAAATATGGAGATTTATATTACATCTATTTCCCTGCCGTAACTAAAACCGGAATTTCGAACTGGGTAGTTACGGCAAAAAATCCAGCGGGTCCGTGGAGCAAGCCGATTGACCTGCATATCGGACAGATTGATCCGGGACACGTGGTTGGCCCTGATGGCAAACGCTATTTGCACCTTTCGGATGGGTATATCGTTCAGTTATCAGATGACGGCTTATCGGTGGTTGGCGAAAAACGTAAAGTGTATGAAGGATGGAAATATCCGGCAGACTGGCTGGTTGAAGGATTTTGCCTGGAATCGCCAAAGATTACATTCCACAACAGCTATTATTACCTTACGGTAGCCGAAGGGGGAACTGCTGGTCCTGCCACCAGCCATATGGTTGTATCGTCTCGCTCAAAAGCTCCGTGGGGCCCTTGGGAGCACTCGCCTTACAACCCAATAGTTCATACTCAGAGTGCCGACGAAACCTGGTGGTCGAAAGGCCATGGAACCCTGGTGTCAACACCTGGAGGCGATTGGTGGATCATGTATCATGCCTACAAAAAGGGCTTTTATAATATGGGGCGGCAAACCCTTATGGAACCGCTCGAATGGACTTCGGATGGATGGTTCAGGATAAAGAAAGATGTTAAAACCGATCAGTCTATTCCAAAACCAAAAGGACCGGCAGTATCCGGCGCCATGCAACTCTCCGATAATTTTTCGGGAATAGCGCTGGGGTTGCAGTGGAGATTTTTCAGGGAATTTGACCGATCACGGTTCAAGTTCGAAAACAATTCCCTTTTACTGACAGCAGAAGGAACTTCACCAAAAGATTGTTCCCCGTTGCTATGTATTCCTTCTGACGGGAGTTACCAGATTGAAACCGAAATTGAGATTTCAGGCGACGCCACCGGTGGTTTAATTTTAATGTACAATGACCAGATGTATACAGGAATAGGGCTGAACAAAAATGGGATAATCAGGTACGAACGAGGCACACCACTTGTTCTGAATCCTACGCCATTGGGAAATACGGTAAAACTCCGCATCCGCAATATCAATCACCAGGTTTGCTATCAATTTCAAAAACCAGGCGGGAACTGGGAAATGTATGAGGCAAGCAGTGAAGTTTCCTCATACAATCACAACGCTTTCGGAGGTTTTATGAGCCTGAGAGCCGGAATTTTCTCAGCTGGAACCGGGACTGTAAGGTTTTCCTATTTCACTTATTCCAGAAGCCATAATTCTTTTTAAAAACAATAACATGCCAAACTATTTTCAACTCGTCTGCTTTCCTGATTAATTATTATCCTGCATTATCATCATTGGCCATTTTATGATACAAATTCATAAAAAATTGACCAGATACAACCTGCTTAGTTACACGGATTATTTAAACTTGCACTAAATTATTGTCAAGAATACTTAAACCGATACATATGCAATTCCAACGTTTTTTTTTAAACAGAAAAACAACCCGTATCAGCGTACTGATGCTACTGGCAATTCTCAGCCTGATTTCGAAACAAACAGAAGCTCAGTGGAAACCTGTTGAGGGTACTTTAACCACGGATTGGACCTCGAAAGTGACTCCGCAAAACGTATGGCAGGAGTATCCGCGCCCACAAATAGTCCGCCAGAACTGGCTGAATCTGAATGGACTCTGGGATTATGCCATTCGTCCGAAAGATGAAGAAAAACCTGATCAGTTCGAAGGAAAAATATTAGTTCCTTTTGCTGTTGAATCTGCACTTTCAGGAGTCGGGAAGCCGGTTGGAGAACAGTATAAACTATGGTACCGACGCACTTTTGAAGTTCCTAAAAACTGGAATGCTGAACGGCTTATTCTTCGGTTCGAGGCCGTCGACTGGGAATTGAAAGTCTGGGTCAACGGAAAGTATGTTGATTCGCATTCAGGTGGCTATGACAATTCAGCTTTCAACATCACACCCTATCTCAAAAAAGACGGGTTGCAGGAAATTGTAGTTTCAGTTTATGACCCCGTTGATTCCGGAACACAACCCAGAGGGAAACAAGTTAAAACCCCGAATAGTATTTGGTACACTTCTGTAACCGGTATCTGGCAAACCGTTTGGCTCGAACCTCTGGCAAAAGAAAATATTGAAACGTTGCGGATAACTCCAAATATTGATGTTGATTCGATCAGCATTAAAGTTACCTGCGTAAACGATAATAAGCAAATGAGTTATGAAGCTTTGGTTTTTGATCAACAGAAATTAGTCAGTAAAGGAACGATTTCAACACTAAAAACACTAGAACTTTCAGTTCCTGACGCAGTACTTTGGACACCCGATTCCCCTTCTCTGTATGATATGATTATTGTGTTGCGTGATAAAAACGGGAAAACTGTTGACTCCCTTAAAACCTATTTTGGGATGCGTAAAATATCCCTGGGAAAAGACGAAAAAGGAATTACACGTATAATGCTCAATAATAAATTCGTTTTCGAGCATGGTTTCCTGGACCAGGGTTGGTGGCCTGATGGATTGTATACTGCCCCTACCGATGAAGCCTTGCGTTACGATATTGAAATAACAAAAAAAATGGGTTTCAACCTTGCCCGTAAGCATGTGAAAGTTGAACCCGAGCGATGGTATTATTGGTGCGACAAACTTGGTCTTCTGGTTTGGCAGGATATGCCCAGTGGTGATGCATTTATAAATCCTGATGGCCAGGATACCACCCGTACGCCGGAATCGGGTTTGCAATACATGAAAGAACTTCATGAGATCATGCGTGAAAAGTTCAACCATCCAAGTATTGTTGTGTGGGTTCCGTTCAACGAAGGTTGGGGGCAATGGAAGTCGGTTACTGTTGGTGAGGTAATAAAAATAAATGACCCCACCCGCCTTGTTGATGTAGCCAGCGGGTGGGCTGACCGCAAAAGCGGTGACATCCTTGATATTCATTCGTATCCAGGGCCGGCAATGCCCAAGCCTGAACCTTATAGAGCAATCGTATTAGGCGAATATGGCGGTTTAGGACTTCCACTTGAAGGCCACACCTGGCAGAAGATGAATAACTGGGGATATAAAAGCATAAACAATCCGGATGCTCTGGCTAATGCTTACAGTGAATTAACTTCGAAGTTACTCGACCTCAAAGAAAAAGGATTGTCGGCAGCAGTTTATACGCAAACTACGGATGTTGAAGGAGAAGTTAACGGAATGATGACGTATGATCGCCGTGTAAGCAAGATAGCTCCCGAAACACTTGCCCGGATCAATGCCGGATACCTGCCTCCTAAATTTATTGCAGATAGCAACACTTTCACAAAGGAATTCATGCTCAATATTCAAAACCAGTCACCTTCCGGAGAAACCAGGTATACTGTTAATGGCAAAGATCCTGAGAAAAAATCCAAACTCTATAAAAATCCAATAAAACTAAAAAAGACAACCGAGGTTAAAGCAAGGATTTTCTGGTCCGATGGTACCTTCAGCAAAGTGACAACTGCAACTTTTTCAAAAACCGCTGCGATCCCTGTCAATAAATAAAATCTCAGCGGATAAATGGGACTTGCTTTCCTGGTTCTGAAGTGGAGAAGTGAAAAATGAAGAACCGAAAGAGGATTTTCAAACCGTTCACTTGTAAGAAAGTTAAAATACAACTACAGAATACACCTGTTAGAATATCCGAAAATGAAAATTATCTGCAGAAAGCAAAGCTAAAACGGGTTAAATTCAGTTTTTAAATTTATGGCGGATGACCTCCTGATATGATTCTGATTTCGAAAATATGGCACAAGTTAGCTGTAGCGATGGTTTGTTGTGTAGCCATGGTTATTAATTTCCCTATAGCACATTCACAGAATCAGGCGGATAAAAGAATGAATATCGTTTTTCTTCTGGCAGACGATTTGCGCTGGAACTCGCTTGGATGTATGGGAAACCCTATAGTTATAACTCCACATATTGATGAACTTGCAAAAGCAGGTATCCGGTTTAATAATGCTTTCGCAACCACCCCGGTTTGTTGCTGCAGCAGGGCTTCCATCCTGACTGGTCAGAACATGAGCCGAAATGGGGTAAAAGATTTCCAGACTACCATTAACGAAACAAATTTTGCTGATACCTATCCGGGGGTATTGCGAAAAGCGGGTTACTGGACTGGTTTTGTTGGTAAATATGGAGTTGGCAAGATACGGGAAACTGATTTTGATTATGCAACTGCCTATGAAGGAGTACACTGGTATCCTGTTGATTCAATAGTAAAAGTTGAAAGCATTGGTGAAAACGAAAATGGTATGGCATATACCAAAATCATGGGTGATTCCATTCATGTTACTGATCGCAATGCAAACGATGCGATAGAGTTTTTAAAAAAAAGACCAAAAGATAAGCCTTTTAGTCTTTCGGTCAGCTTTTTTGCCCCGCATGCCCAGGACAATCATCCCGATCAATACCGCTACAAACCATCCAGTGAAAAGTATTACCAGGGTGTTACCATTCCTGTACCTAAAACTTCAACGTTGAAAGGATTAAAGGCATTGCCTTCGTTTATTTCGAGCGAGGAAAATTTTGGCCGGGTCCGGTGGCACTGGCGGTTTGATACTCCTGAGCGATACCAGAAGTACATGAAAGCTTACTACCGCTTAATTACTGATGTTGATGTTGCAGTAGGTAAAATAATTGTGGAATTAAAAGCCGAGGGAGTTTATGAAAATACGCTGATTATTTTTATGGGTGATAATGGTTATTTCCAAAGCGACCACCAACTTGCCGATAAATGGTATCCATACGAAGAATCGATACGTGTTCCCCTGATTATTTACGATCCCCGCCTATCCGCTAAATCAAGAGGAACTTCGAATGACGAATTTGCATTGAATATTGATTTAGCTCCAACCATTATTGCCGCTGCCGGTGCCGAAGTGCCAAAAGTGATTCAGGGTAAAAACCTTTCTTCTTTATATTTATCTGCAAATCCACCAGACTGGAGACAAGATTTTTTTGTCGAACATCCGGTTATTGTCAGTAAGGAGAAAATTCCTTCTTCTGAAGCATTGGTCACTCATGACAAGAAATATATTTACTGGCCCGACTATCAGGTAGAAGAATATTTCGACCTAAAAAATGATCGGTACGAAGAACACAACAAAATCAATGACAAAAAATCCCAAAAGGACATTCAACTAATGAAAAAACGCTTTGCTGAATTGAAGAAAAAAGCACAATAAGGAAGTTTCAATTTGCAAAAAGCGATAATTGGTCCATCGCCAAAGGGAAAAGTGGTTTGATTTTATTATGGATCATTCCTTCTGGCCAGCAACAAAATCATAATCAGATGAACTTTAAAATTCTTGGAGTTATAGTACTTGCATTCAGCATCTTCATTGGAAAAGCACAGCAAAGTTTGATTGAGAAACCAAACATTATTTTTCTGATGACTGATCAACAGCGTTGGGATGCTATTGGCATTAATAATCCTCATATCAAAACTCCAAATCTAGATCGTTTGGCACAGCAAGGAATCTTATTTAAACATGCAACCTGCCAGGCTCCAATGTGTACTCCAAGCCGCAATTCAATGATGTTTGGATTATATCCGTCGCAATTGGGTATCCGGACTAACGGATCACATGCATTAAATGATACTGATATGCCTTGTGATCCGCTGCCTGAAATGCTCCGAAAAGCTGGTTACCAGACTGCCGGATTTGGCAAAACCCATTGGGGAGTAACTGCTCAGCCGATGGGCACAAGAGGTTTTGAAACAAGAGTAGTAGGTGCTAAAGAAGTCGGGATAGAGACTGGAGCTAATCAATATCAAGATGATGAAGATCCGGAAGGACTGGCTACCTATCGAAAAGAAGTGGCAGATTATGGTCCGGGCGAAGAAGGGGTTCCCGGCTATTCCGGCATTTCCTCGGAAGTACCCGACAATGATCATCGGGATGGGTATGTGGCTAAAAAGTGCCTCTCATTTCTCGATAATGAACTGGATCCTTCGCGGCCGCTATTTCTATATCTTTCATTCCTGAAACCTCATGCCGGATTGAATGTTCCAAAACGTTTTGTTGATATGTACGATATAAACGAAATTCCGGATACGGAACAGCCTCCATGGTCGGAAGAGCCTGAAACTCATTTGGCTTATATCGATAGAACCAATAAGTTTCATGCTGACAGACATAAAGCCTGGGCCGAAGCCTGGAGTAAAATGACACCTCTGAAACGCCGGCAAACCACCTTGCATTATTATGCTAACTGCTCATGGTTGGATGATTATTTCGGGCAGGTATTGGAAAAGCTCGAAAAAGCAGGTCGGTTAAAGAATTCGCTGATTGTATTTACCTCCGATCACGGCGAAATGTTGGGTGAACGCAATTACCGGTTTACCAAATATTGTCTTTATGAAAGCAGTGTAAGGGTACCAATCCTTCTTTCCGGATCCGTTGTGCCCGAAGTTTTGCGTGGTACTATTGACAAGCATCCGACCGAATTGGTTGATCTTTACCCAACCATTGCAAAAGTCGCTGGAACAAAGCAACAACTTCGATCGCCTGGTTTGGATTTATTAAGTGATCATAAACACAAAGGTTCGTATTGCGAATTGCATGAGTCGGGATCACCGGCATATATGTGGAGAACGGAAAAATGGAAACTGATACTTTTTGTTGATAACCCTTTGGATGAGGCAAATTTTTCCACCGATCAGATCAAAGGTGAACTTTATGATCTGGGAAATGATCCACATGAATGGGAAAATTTGTATTCAAACAATAAATGTCAAAAAATAAGGGAGCAGCTTAAGACTGAATTGCTTGAAAATCTGGCCATTACTTTTTCCGGCTTTCCAATGAGAAAGGAATAGTAGCTTTAAGATCACAAATGGAATTATAAATGAGCATGATAAAAAAGGGAAAGTAAAGAATTTAATTTGCCCAATATGATAAAATATGAAAGTGCCAGAATCATGTTATTTGTTTTGATTTTGGCCTCAGCAATCAACCTTAAAGCCCAGGAGAAAGCAAAGCACTCCAAACCAAACATCATCTTCATTACTACAGACCAGCAGAGTGCGAAAATGATGTCGTGTGCCGGGAACCAGTGGTTAAAGACTCCGGCAATGGATTATATAGCACGAAACGGGGTGCGTTTTACCCGGGCATATTGTACCAACCCGGTCTGTTCACCTTCCAGGGTGAGTATGATGACCGGCAGATTTGCGGGTGCATTTAACGATGATATAGGCATACAGGTACGGGAGAATGATGGATCAATGAAGATACCGGAAATATCGGATGAAGTAAGAAAATCAACAATTGCAGCTTATTTGAAACAAGCAGGTTATGAACTCATATATGGCGGCAA
>CAIWMA010000234.1 GCA_903913645.1 uncultured Bacteroidales bacterium
AGTTTTGTTTTTAAAACAAAAACAACAAAGGAAATACGAAGTATTACTATTGACCCTGGCAAAGTATATCCCGACGTTAACCGGGGAAATAATACCTGGAAACAATAAACCGGGTACTATCATTAAGACAAATCTGAATCTTCGGTAAACTACACATTTATAGTTTACGGCTGCTTCTTTTGCATTAAAAAGCTACTGGTTTTTGAATCCAATGAGTTGTCTTCAAGAGGTTTTGATGTATTTCCCTCACTTCAATCCCTTGAAATTTCAAATTATTATTCGTATTTTCATATACATATATAATATGTTGTATATTTGGTATATAAAACGTCCAATTACCGGAATACTTGTTTCTTTTCCTCTCGCTACACCGCTTCTTATAACTTATTGTATCTTAACTGGATATACTCGTAAAGGTTCTCGTTGTAGCCAGATTTCAGTTGTTTTCATCATTCTGTTTCTGACATGATTTTCAGCCTGTTTCATACTATTCCCCGAAACAAGAAATTGTAAACTACTGTAATTCAATTTCATTATCATCAAGCCGCAAAATGTTCTTATCGTTTATACATTGTTCATATTCATTGCATTAAATAAAACTAATGTTCTAAAATTTCCTTAAACATTAAACCCGAACGTTATGAAAAAATCTACCTTACTTATACTCCTGTTTTTCACTTTATTAAAATCCCAGGCACAAGATTACCTGATCAGTTTTGCCGGTACAGGAGATACTACCGTGGTAGGCTCCGTTTTGATTGAAAACTTAAACAGCGGAGCCACGGCTACAATTATGGATGGCGATATTTTACACCTTATCTCACTTACTGGGATCGATCAGCTGTCAGCCAGTAAAGGAGCATTGAAAATCTATCCAAATCCAATGGTGGACCAATCCATTTTAACTTTTTCCACACCTGAAAATGGCAGTGTGACTATCAGCATTGCTGATTTATCCGGGAAATCAGTATATCATACCAGCACTGTGCTTTCGGCCGGGACACATAGTTTTCGAGTTGCCGGATTGGGCCGGGGTTTGTATTTTGTAAAAATTTCAGGGGGAAACTTCAGCTATTCCACTAAACTGGTTAGCCAATACAAACTTCAACAGGAAGTAAAAGTTGAAAGTGTTTCATCAGTGAAAAACACTAAAGAAAACGGGTTGAAAAGCACATCTGCAATTATTGATATGCCTTATACAGCAGGGAATCAATTAAGGTACAAAAGCATCTCGGGGCCATACAGCACCATAGTTAATGATGTTCCTACCGGCAATAAAACAATAACTTTCGATTTTGCCGGATGTAAAGATGGTGATGGCAACAATTATTCAGTTGTAACAATTGGCACACACATATGGATGGTCCAAAACCTGAAAACCACTAAATACAGTGATGGCACCCCCGTACCTTTAGTTTCAGGTTCACAATGGGCAGACAGAATTCTTCCGGCATATTGTTGGTATAATAATGATTCAGTAACTTACAATACTCCCTATGGGGCTTTATATAACTGGGTTGCTGTTACCAGTGCCAACGGACTAGCGCCAAAAGGCTGGCACGTTCCTTCAAGTGCCGAACTGGCAACACTAACAGATTATTATGGTGGTGATATGGTTGCAGGTGATAAACTTAAGGAATGGGGTACAGTGCATTGGAAATCACCTAATTTAGGTGCTACAAATGAAAGCGGTTTTACTGCCCTTCCGGGTGGCTTACGCCGAAATGATGGGCCTTTTTCTGACATAACACAATATGGTGTCTGGTGGAGTTCTACCTATTATGTGCAATATCAAGCCTGGCAATGGACAATGGCTTACGATATGGAGAACGCGCACCAGGTAGCCAGCAGCACATCCAATGGCTTATCGGTGCGTTGCATAAAGGATTATTGATTTTTTGATTACCGGATCTAAAAGGCGTTGATAGCGATTAATTTCAGGTCAAAGCCATGAGGATGTACTTTTATTGATTGGTGAACTGCTCAAAATGCCATTCGCTCAGCTGTTTGAATTTATTCATAATGTGAGTGGTGGCCCGGTTATGGATCGCTTGCCAGGTTTTGTTGATGATGTTCAGTTTTGACAAGGTTTTATTTCCATAAAAATTAAACCCTACCATCATAAAAAGCTGAGCCATTTCTTTCTCCCCGCGTTCAGGGATAGAAGACCTCACATACATCAGGAAATAACCAATCGGATACCCGCCGCTGCATTTGTACAAAAGAAACCGTGCGTTATCAAAATCAAAAGGTTCGGGTGTGCTTTGAATTTTTAGCGCATTCAGATTGAACAAGTGAAATAACTGCAGGCCGGCCAATCCTTTTTTATTATTAAAAGGATCGGATGGCCAGCCGAACAGATTCACTTTGATCTGCTCCAGCTTATCTTCTTTGAGTGTGACTTTGGCAATATGGTTCGGCCAGCAACTTGAATCGCCATTCCATTTCATTAATTCATCGAACACAAAACTTACCGGCGTCTCTATTCCTATCCGGTGAATATTCAGCACCCTGAATGTATCGACTCCAATGCCGGTTCGCTGCAGTATATTCTTGCTGTAAAACATCCTTTCCTCTTCTGAATGAAACCTTATTGTAGTCTCAACTTCAGGTTTATCCAAAAAGAACAAGCGGATATCCGAAAATATTCCCGTGCTTTTTGGAGGAGGCTGTTTCAACATATTCTGATCAGAGATTAATGAAAAATAATTCACCCAGCTGCGACTGCTTAATCACACAAGTGCTGGTTTTCATACTTGTAAAAGTAACAAAATTAACAACTTCCGATGTAAGCAACCGGTTCTCTTTGGAAAATATTTGTTGTTTATTTATCATTCATTTGGTTGGCACAAACATATAGTATCTCTTTTCAGAATAAGCCGGTTCCGGATAGGCCGGCTTATCAGTATCAGTCATCAATGCAATTGTCTTTTATTAGTGAATTCCGACTAATAATTGAATGAATTGTCACAATGCACATATCGGGTAATTCTTAATTTTCCGAAATCAAATTTTTCACCTGAAAGGCTTAAAAACCAGATTAATTTTTGGAATCTCAGGTAATAACCGGGTGTAGCCTTTCAGGAAATGTTCTCCTTAAATAACGGATAACCTGTAGACAATGATCAGATCAATTGCAGTATTAATGATTCTTGGCATCGCTTTGTCGTGCAACGGACAAAGTGACAAAATCAGCTTAGTCGGGAAATGGCGCCTGGGTTTAGATTCTATTCAAAATCCTGACAATGTTGATTTGAAATCGCTTGAATTCAATCTTTCGATCTCACTTCCTTCGACGCTTGACTCGGTTGGTATCGGAACAGCCGTAAAGGTTCAGCCCAATCTTGTACGAGAAGTTATGCTGCACCTGCAGCGGAAAGTTTCCTATATCGGGCCGGCTTACTACCAGAAAGAGGTAACCATCCCGAAGAACTGGAAGGGAAAGCACATAAGCTTAAAACTTGAAAGGGTGCTTTGGGAATCCATTGTCTGGATTGATGGAAAGAAAGTTGGGAATAACTTTAGTCTTTGTACGCCACACTACTACGACCTTTCAAAAAACCTGGCTCCGGGAAAGCACCTGGTTACTATTTGCATTGATAATTCCAGGAAATTTGTTTTGAATTCGGCAGATATGGCACATGCATATACGCAGGAAACTCAGATCAAATGGAATGGAATACTAGGTGATATCTCATTAACGGCTGATGATCCTTCTTTTATTTCCGAATTGGCTGTCTTCCCCGATTTTGCCGGTAAAAGTCTTACCGGGAAAGTTAAAACAGAATTGAAAGATGCAGGCTCCTATTCTCTGAATGTCCAGGTAATGGACAACAATAACAAAATCGTAGGAACCACTATAAAAACTGTTGATGGAAACGAGACCAGTTTCCAGGTAAAGGTTGCAGAGAATATTCAGGCCTGGGATGAGTTTTCCCCGAATTTGTATAAAGTCAGTGTTTCACTTCTTGACAAGAAAAAGAATTCAACAGCAGTTCGTTCTGAAACTTTCGGCTTCCGCGACCTGAAAGCAAAGGATCGTCATTTCTATTTAAACGATAAAGAACTGTTTCTGCGTGGCACCTTGGAATGCAGTATTTTCCCTTTAACTGGTCATCCTCCACTGGATGAGGTAGGATGGCAAAAAGTTTTTGGCGCTGCAAGGGAATACGGACTGAATCACCTCCGTTTCCATTCGTGGTGCCCACCTGATGCAGCTTTCAGGGTAGCTGATAAAATGGGCATGTACATACAGGTTGAACTGCCAAACTGGAATCTGGATTTTGGCAAAGATCAGTCAGTGGTTAACTTTATTAACCGGGAAGCTGATCACATTATCCGGGAATATGGAAATCACCCTTCCTTTATATTGTGGTCGATGGGGAATGAGTTGGAAGGTAATTTCGAACTTCTCACAGGACTTGTAACAAGGCTAAAAAACAAGGATCCGCGTCATCTGTACACTACAACAACCTATTCGTTCCAGAAAGGTCACGGACTTCAGCCAGAAACTGTTGATGATTATTACATTACCCAAAACACCGAAAAAGGCTGGGTGCGGGGTCAAGGCGTTTTTGATCAGCTTTCTCCCGATTTTAAAACGGATTACACCAATTCCATCGAAAATATTACGATACCGGTTGTATCCCACGAAGTCGGGCAATATTCCGTATTTCCGGATATGAAGGAAATTGAAAAATACAAAGGCGTTTTAACACCGGTAAATTTCATTGCCGTTCAAAAAGACCTGGAAAGGAAAGGACTATTATCAAGAGCGGGCGACTATACTGCCGCAACAGGAAAATTTGCAACCTTGCTTTACAAGGAAGAAATAGAGCGTGCACTGAAAACTCCGGGACTAAGCGGGTTCCAGTTGCTTGACCTCCACGATTTCCCCGGGCAGGGAACAGCATTGGTCGGCGTTCTGAATGCATTCTGGGAATCGAAAGGGTTTGTAAGTGGTGAGGAATGGCGTATGTTCTGCAGGGAAGTTGTTCCATTGCTCTGGTTTGACAAAGCTGTTTATACAACAAATGAAACATTTAAAGCCGATTACGGGATCGCAAATTATTATAAGGATTTTAAAAATGCCCGTATAAAATGGAAAATTATAGGGACCGACGGGAAAACGGTAGTTGAAGATTCAGCCCAAATACAGCAAATTCTGAAAGGAAGCACTTCAAAACTTGGAAATTTCACTATCCCACTTGCAGGCCTGCCGGCTCCGGCAAAATATACCATCGAACTCTCACTCGGGGGAACTACCTATAAAAATCATTGGAATATATGGCTTTATAAAAAGGAAGTTGAATCTCAGGAAAATGATATTCTGGTTACCTCCTCATTTAATGATGCCATTGAAGCGCTTAAAGAAGGGAAGAAAGTTCTCCTCAGTCCAGATATCAAAGATATTTCAGGAATCACGGGGAAATTTGTGCCCGTTTTCTGGAGCCCGGTTCATTTCCCTGACCAGCCCGGCACCATGGGATTGCTGATGGATCCAAAACATGCGGCTTTTCGCGATTTTCCCACCGATTTTTATTCCAACTGGCAATGGTGGGATCTTTGTAAAAATTCGAAAACGGTTATCCTGGATAACCTGACAGTAGATCCGATTGTTACCGTTATCGACAATTTCTTTAAAAACCGTAAACTGGGTAATGTTTTCGAAGCGAGAGTTGGCAAGGGTTTGCTTGTCTTTTCATCGATCGATATTCACACATATCTTGAAAACAGGCCAGTTGCCAGACAACTTAAATACAGCTTGTTAAATTATATGACCAGTAGTGATTTTAAGCCGGGATTATCCATTACAACTGATGACATATTATCACTTTCTATCAAGGTTAAGTAAAATCAGTTTATGCTAAAGAAATTGTTTCTTCTGGCTTTTCTATTTTCAGGTTTATCTGCTGTTTTTGCTCAGCGGTCCTTGCCAAATGTGGTTTTCATTTTGGTTGATGATTTGGGTTGGGCCGATGTTGGATTCAATGGTAGTAAATTTTATGAAACACCTAATATTGATCGACTTGCGGCACAAAGTGCACAATTTACAAACGGGTATGCTGCCGCACCGATCTGTTCACCAACCCGGTGCAACATTATGACCGGAAAATCGCCTGCCCGCCTCCATATTACCGATTGGATTCCTGGTTACCAGG
>CAIWMA010000235.1 GCA_903913645.1 uncultured Bacteroidales bacterium
CATTTTAAATACAACCGTTGTCGATTTTATTGAGATAGGAATTCCCTTTTCCGATCCATTGGCTGATGGCCCTGTGATACAGCATTCAAGTACCATAGCCCTGAATAATGGGATGACGCTGGAGTTGTTGTTCGCTCAGCTGAAAGAAATAAAGGGAAAAGTTTCGAAACCATATTTGCTGATGGGTTACCTCAACAGCCTGCTTGCTTGCGGTATTGAATCCTTTTACCGGAAATGCAGCGAGGGCGGTGTTCATCATATTATTATTCCGGATCTTCCGGTAAATGAATTTTTAATTGAACACAAACCCTTCGCCGATAAATATGATGTATCCCCGGTATTCCTGATCACGCCAGGCACTTCTGCTGCCCGGATTAAAGAAATCGATAAAATCAGCAAAGCCTTTATTTACATGGTTTCGGGAAATACAACAACCGGTAGCGATTCATCAATTCAAACCGAATCAATAAAGAAAATCCAGAATATGAAACTGAAGAATCCGTTAATTATTGGATTCGGGATAAAAAACAGGGCCGATTATCTCGAAGCTTGTACCTTAGGCAATGGAGCCATTATCGGAAGTGCTTTCATAAATATTATAGCAGGAAGTACTGATTTACAGAAGGATATTCCGGAGTTTATTGGTCAGATAAAGAACTGAAAACCAGCAATTTCAAAATATTCAATAATTTGTAACCGCTCCATTCCCCATCAGGTGAATGCTTTTAACACAGAACTATGCAATTTGGTAAATTACCAGGATTCTGACTACCTGATTGAGAAATCAACCGGAACAACTAACATACATTTTATTGGTTTCCCTTTATAATAAGCTGGCTTCCATTGTGGCATAAACTTAACCAGCCTGATAGCTTCCATGTCAAGTTCGGGATCTATTCCACTAACAATCTTTGCATCTTCAACCATACCTTTTGCATTAACAACGAAACTGACAATAGTGCTTCCCTTTACACCAGCCAGGAGAGCATTTAACGGGTATTGCTGGTTTCTAAAGAAATAATATTGCATTGCGACAATTCCGCCGGGAAACTGAGGTGCTTTCTCAAGAACCATTTTAATGGTGTCGGTTTGAATCGACTTTTCATTTAGTAAATATTTATGCCTTTTTAACAGTATATCTGCAAGTTTATTAAGTGATGTATCTGCAAAGCGAAGCAAAGGTTTAGTTTTCACTTGGGGCAGCTCCAACTTAGAATTTGGCGTTTCCTGTTGTTCTTTTATGATCACTGGTTCTGAAGCCACAATCCTGGGAGCTGTTTTTTCTTTTGGTACATCAGGCAACAGGACGAGCAGTGGAAGCAACTCCGAATCGTACTTTACCGTTTCAAAATACAATTGGTCAACTTTGTTTGAACTTTCAAATAAAGGATTGATTTCCCAGAAATAGAGTATTGCAATGGCAACCAAAAAAATGAAAATTGCAATTATAAAGCTGAATTGTAAGCGGCGGTGGTAAGTACTCCTGAGTTCATAACAACCATATCCCTTGTTTCGGTTCTCGAACAAGATATCATCAAGGGTTTTAATACGTTGCTTTTTTCGTCGGAATGCTTTCATCATTTGGATTTGCAACAAATATTGCGCCGATGGAGATGGCAAAGTTAACCAGAATTGTAGTTGACATGAAGATTGTGCTCAAATCGAACAGAATTGTTTCTCCGCGACAACCAAAATATTCCGGAAGACAAGACTGTACTAACGATTTATTGTTCCTGTTTATTGGATTAACTATGAAAACGTGTAATAAGCAATGAACATAGTGTGTTAGTATTATTGGTTTCTTTCCAATGCACTCAAGTAAAATCCTGAGGGTTCATAGCTCTGTGTAAATTGAAATTGCTCACGAATACTAACACTTATAAAACAAAAAAATCACTCGTCGATGAAGAAGAAGTGATCATTTGTAGTTAAAAATGTTCGCTAAAACATGGGTATTCACTGGTCTATTATTGTAGTAAACTACTGATATTTAGCTTTTTGCGGAGAGGATGGGATTCGAACCCATGATACCCTTTTGGGGTATACACACTTTCCAGGCGTGCGCCATCGACCAACTCGGCCACCTCTCCAGTTAATTTCAATTATAAAACTATCCCGTTTTGTACTCTGTAACGGAGCGCGAAGTTACAAAATATATTTACAAACCATGCTTTAAAGATTTTTATTCTGAAAACGCTTTCTATCTTCCTAAAAACGACAATATTACTGTCTTCGAAGCAGAATTATTTGAATGAATAACCACCACATATTCCTGCTTCCTTCCAGATGCCATACACGTTCTATCTGACACCTCGCAGAAGTATTTTCTGATAATGTGTTAACGATATGAACAGAAAAAACACAAGTGCAACCAGGTTCAAACCGCCGAAAATAAGGTATGTATGGGGCAGGCCTATAGCATGGGAAAGAAACCCGGTAATTAACATACCGAGCCCAATGCCAAGATCAAGGCCTGAGAACAGCGTGGAATTGGCTGCACCACGTCGCTGCGGCGGAACAAGGTTGTTAACCATTGCCTGAAAGGCAGGAAAGACTACCCCGCTACCTAAGCCCAGTATAAAACCGGCAATCAAAAATCCGGTTGTTTTAACACAAATCCCAAGTATAAAATGACCAATAGCCAGGAAGAGAATCCCTCCTACTGATAGTGCTTTCGGTCCATGACGGTCGAAGATCTTTCCCATATAAATACGTGCCAATGCAATTCCGCTTGCAAAAACAATAAAAAATATACCGGTATTCCCAATCCCTGTTTTTAAGGCATACAGTGAAACAAATGAAACCAGGCCTCCATACGTAATGTTTATGAGCAGCAGGTTGAATGTTACCGGAAGGGAAGTTGATTCCAGAAGGTTTCGAAATGAAAACTTAATAATGCCTGCATCCGGAACTGCAGGATATTTAATAAATAAGGTGAGCGCAAATCCCGCAAAAGCCAGGAATCCGGCACATAAAAACATCAGCGAATAGTTGTTGTTTTGTGTTAGCTGCAGCCCGGTAAACGGACCTAACGCCATCGGAAAGGTCATGGCAAGGCCGTACAAACCGATTCCTTCTCCGCGCTGTTCAGCAGGCACAATATCAACAATCAGGGTACTTCCTGTTGTTGTAGCAACACCCCACATCAATCCATGTGCAAACCTTACGATTAGTATAAATCCGAAAGCTCCGGCCAGCGGATATCCTAAAAATATAATCGCAAACAGCAATAACGACACTATGTAGAACCACTTCCGGCCAAACCTGTCGATCATAAAACCGGTGAAAGGCCTTATGAGTAAAGCAGCAAGTGTATACACGGAAAGAATAAGTCCTGTTTGTCCTTCGTCAATCTTCAATTCCCGGGTCAGAAAAACGGGAAGTGTCGGCAACATTATATAGAATGCAGTAAACACCAGCAAACTGGCTAAGAATACTAACACAAAATTGCCTTTGAAAATTGCGTTATTTGGTAATGGCATCCGGTTTTATTGTTGCCTTATTTGTTAAAAATACTTAATTACAATACTTCAAAAATGACCCTGTTATCAGCCTTTTCAAGCAATACAAAGGTAATTCATCATTTGCCAGGTAATACATGCATGTTTCCGGATCAATAAAATCACAATATTCAATATCTCTCTGCGTTATGCCAAGGCTTCACCTGATGAAAAACTATAAACAGGCACTTCATTTCTTTCGTTCATTTATTTTTAAAACATCATTTTAATGAAAAAGTTCACGATCCTACTTGCAACAATTTTACTTACCGCCACCGTGGTAAACGCGCAGAAATTCATGACAAAAAACGGCACAATAAAGTTCTTTTCAGATACGCCTATGGAAAAAATTGAAGGAACTAATCGCCAGGTAAACAGCGCGCTTGATTTTGCGACGGGAAATTTTGTTTTTAAAGCTCTTATCCAGGGATTCGAATTCGAAAAAGCACTGATGCAGGAGCATTTTAACGAAAATTATATGGAGTCGGATAAATTCCAGAATTCAACATTTAGTGGTAAAATTACCAATATAAAGGAAGTGAACCTGGCTAAAGATGGCGTTTATAAAGTGGTTGCCGAAGGTGACTTATCGATGCATGGCGTTACGAACAAAGTGAAAGTGAACGGCACACTTGAGGTTAAAGGTGGAAAGGTTCTTGGTAAAGCAGCTTTCAATGTAGCCCCAAAAGATTATAACATCACAATTCCAAAGGCAGTTATCAAAAATATTTCTGAAGCTATCCAAGTTGATGTAAATATATCGTTGGATAAGTTAGGGAGTTAATTCCTCCAATCTATCCGCGAGGCCTCATAAACCGGCATTTTTATTGCAACAACAGTAAATCGCATGGAATCTTAATCCCTCTTCCGAATATCCATATAAAAACTCTCTGATCACTTTCAGGGAGTTTTTAAGTTTAATCAGTTTCCAGGGGAAACAGAAGTTAATTTGTTTATTTTAGCGGCAGCAATAATTATCCGGTTGATAGAATTAATTTTACCGCTGAAGTAAGAGCTATCAGCAGGTTCACAAGAAAAACGCAAAGCCTACCCAATGGTTAATCTGATCAGTATACCTTTTTTTCGATTGATGCAGAATCTGCATGATTTAGATATTGGTATATTGAAATGGATTTTTGAAAACAGAAATCTGTCATTAGATCCTGTCTTTATCTTTATTACCAATTCAGCGGCTGCAATTGCTTTTGGAGTGCCGGGAATCTTATTGCTTTTTGCATTATACAAGAAAATTCCGGGCTTACGAAGGGAAGCTCTTGTTATGCTTTTTCCGATTGCTTTATCGGCCATTATTTCAAATGTCATGAAATATGTATTCAATACGCCAAGGCCATACGAAATGTATTCTTTTATTCAGAAACTCAGTGTGGGCGGAAGTCCGTCGTTCCCTTCAGGACATACTGCTGACGCTTTTGCATTTGCAATAGCGATAAGCCTTGTTTACCCTAAATGGTATATTATAATCCCAGGCCTTATCTGGGCTTCCCTTGTCGGCTATTCGCGAATGAGTTTGGGTGTGCACTTCCCATCTGATGTTATTGGCGGAGCATTAATCGGAGTTGCTTGTTCATATGGGTATATCTCATTAGTTAGAAGGAAGTACCTTAAATCTCAATAAACAGGAATTGATAAAAATGTATTAAATCGTGTGGTAATCAATGGTTCTATCAAAAAAAGGCAGTAAATCCAACTGATAATTATTCCTATAAGGAATTAAAATCAGCTCTAGATTGAAGTCTGGAAACAGAATGTCTTAATAGCGATATAATCCAAAATATAGTTACTTTTGCACACTAACAAACGATGGCCCCATAGTTCAATGGATAGAATTTCAGATTCCGGTTCTGAAGATTTGGGTTCGAATCCCGATGGGGTCACATTGATAAAACATAACCACCTAAAAGTCATTTACTTATAGGTGGTTATTCCGTTTTTCCGGCAATATTACAGGCAATATTTGTAATCTTATACCAAATCCATTCAGGGCATAGAGTTATTTCGAAGCTACAGCATTAAAATTAAGCACTTCGAATGGCTTAAGATTGAAAGTAATAGATTTTCCTGCAATTGCACTTATTTTAGGTTTGGAAGCTTCTGCTTTCCAGGGGCTGGCGAGAACATATTGCTTTGCTGCGCCAGCAGGCAGTTCGAAAGCTTTTGCAATATCAATAGTAATTGTAGCCGGTTTATCTGAAGGGTTCCTTAAAGTCAGCGTACCATTATTGTTGTTCCATGCTGCCCAGCCATAAACTTCTCCTTTTTCAGGATTCCCACCTATCCAATGGGTATCGGCAAATATATCCTTGTGCGCTCTCGACCATTGAACAGATTCTGCCAGTATATCCCAGACTTCAGCATTAAGCAGGCTCCAGCTGATATACAATTCCTGGATGCCGGTGCCGCTGCCAAAATAAGAATGGATTTCGTTACGGATGTCTTCCGTATCGTTATTCATTTTACTCGGAGTTCCGTTTTTGGCAATACAAATACCATGAAGCATAAGTGAATTCAATGGGTATAATGGTGCCTTTGAAACAATATTTTCGTAAGTCATTGCGTCGCGATAGGTGCTCCATTGCTGGCGTTTAGTTCCCTTACCCAAAAAATTAACGTCATCGCTGCCTCTCCAGATGGTGTTGCTGTACCAAAGGAAGAAGGGCGACGGCCAGGTACCAACAGTCATATTAATAAACAATTCAGGATTTGCCCTACGGAGTTCACCGGTAAGATGGAATAAAGCATCAATGTCTTTCTCGAATTTGTTGGCGTTAAGGCCATTTGCAGCTCCAATTCCATCGAACTTGAAATAACTTGCCCCATTTTGGCTGATGCGGTTCAAACAAACTTCTTTAAAGCGGGAATAGTACTTGGGCCCTGACAACGAAAATCCATTTTCGTTGGTTTCGAATCCCTGAGTAGCGCCATATTTTAATCGTTCTGCTTTTTCCGGATCATAGCCACCCCAGGGAGATATCCACATTCCGATACCTGATTTGTATTTCTTTGCTTCAGTGGTTAAAGGATCAAAGCCCTTTGGAAATCCGCTGTTGAATTGCCATAAAGTAGAATTATCGTCCCAGCCGTCATCGAAAACAAATCCTGATAAGGCAACGCCTCGTTTGGTTGTAAGGCTGTCGCCAATATGCCGGATAGCATCCAGGCAGACCGTTTCGTTTAGTTTCAATTCGGAATACGAAATATCGAACCATGAATTATAATGCAAATATTGCACGTAAGGATGGGCCCTTTCGCGTTCGATGTAATAAAGGAAGCCTCGTCGCATCTGGTTCGAAGGAACAACACCTGTTGTTATAGTGGTTGTAAAAGGTTCGCTTTTTGAGAGCCCGCTGTACCGGGGAAGACGGAATTGGGCCTGGTTAGCTTTTCCTTTTTGCTGCAGGATGATTTTTGTCATAGGATTCTCTGAAGCAAAAAAGAAATTGCCGAAAGTCACAGGCGATCCATCAACAGTTCCTGCCGATGCTTTACCGGGAGTATTTAATTCAAAGTAATATTCCGAAACATTCAGCTCAGGCTGTTTGGTTGAAAAAACAAACTGTTGCTGTACATAATTTGATCCGTCGCGAAGGGTCGCCGTCCATTGCACGCTCAATTTCCCGTCGTTCGAAATCAGCATAGTTTTTACGGCTTTACCACCCAAACCCTGAGATACCTGAACAGATTCTTTGTTTGGAACAATCTTGTACTCCACCGGCGTTGACTGAATTTTAAATTCTGAGCTTTTCAGAGTTTTGCCATCCACAATTACATAAAAAAGCTCCGAAGGAGAAAGGTCGATACTGGTATTTCCAGGAATATCAAGGAGTTTTCCGGAAGACAGTTTCTGATTGGTTACCTTCCACGATTGTTTCAAAATATCATTTTGCAATGTGATATTTACCGAATTAATGGTCAGAACTGCAGTTCCAGGTGCTTTGCCAGGATAATCAACGGCATAAGTTGAGATTCCCAGGCTAACCAGGATCAGTAAAATTAAAGAGATCTTTTTCATAATTATATTTGTTTTATTAATTTGATTCGGGCGAAATACTTTATTGCTAATTTATTTTTTCAAAATATAACAGTTGATCGAGTGCAACATTTTGCTGACAGGTCTTACCTCCTTTTAAAACGTTTCCATCAATTGCTTTCCATTTTCCGGACGGAAATTTAACATTTCTGTACGCTTTCCCTTTTTCAAGCATGGGTGCTACCAATAGGTTATCGCCAAGCATAAATTGATCGGTAACAGTTTCGAATCTCTGGCCAGGGAAAACGTATTCCATGCTTTTCATTATCGGCTCCCCTGTTTCTGCAGCCTGATGAGCCAATTGTATTATCAGGGGAGTAAATTTTGTACGCAGTTTAACCGCAGCTTTTACTGCGCTTAAATGAACTGAATCCAACACTCTCCAGGGTGCTACCGAGAACTGCATCATCGGCATTAATGCATGGCATTGCGCTGAACGTACAATCAGGTCCTGGTCCAGTTTTGATTCATCTAAAAAAGATGTCCATTCCCCACCGCCAATCATATCGGGGCAGGAAAACGAGTAGCCGCACAGGCTTTCCAATATCATATTTGGAATCAGTTTATTCAGGTCAACCCATGTATGCGCCTTATCCTGAAGCCTCTGAACTAAAGGTTGTCCACCCATTTTCCAACAAGCCCTGTATTCGTTTAAAGGGAAACGCAAACCGAATTGGGCAAACAATTCACATTGCTCATTAGGGGTTACAGACTTCATACTCAGGCCATTTGCAGGATAAAAATACATATCACCTGCATCGAATTTAAAACCATCGACACCAAAATCCTTCACCAAACCATCCAACTGCTGGTTGAACCAATTAACTGCAGCAGGATTTGAAAAGTCAAGCACCGCCGACTGGCCGTTCCACCATTCCACCATCAGCGGCTTGGTTTGCGATTGCCATGTATCGTTTTCCCAAGATTTCTGCAGCAAAAACCCTTTAGATTCTTTAAGTGAGTTGTAAGTAAGTGCCTGGTCCGCGCTAACAAACGGGCAAATCCACAACATTACTTTGAAACCCATTTTATGCAATTTATCAACCATTTCTGCCGGATTCGGGAAACGGCCTGGATGGAATTTCCACAATCCGTAATCTTCCTGCCATGTATCGTCAATCATTAATACACCCGGAGGAAATCCATTATCGATGATGCCCTGGGCATATTTCAGAATGTCGGACTGGTTTTGATTGTATGTAAGTTCGATCCAGGTATTATACTGAGGACGCGAAATCAGAATGGTGTCTGGCAATTTACCATTTGCGGGGAAATACTTCTGGCGGACAAACCGCTGAACTTCTGCCAACGAATTGCCGGAACGTCCGGTTACAACCTGATGATAAGGATCAGAAATAATTATTTCGTTGCCTTTGATCTCAAACTTATATGGCTGCTCGCTCCACACATACTGTCCTTTGTTGGAGAGCAACAAAGGTTGCGACTGGTTTGAATTATTATTGGCATAAAAATCCATTGTGTAATCGGAACTTAAGGGCATCATATACCCATCATTTATCACACCGGCCCAAACCTTTTCATCTGATGAAAGGATTATCCTACTAGTTGTTTTTGTTTCCTGCCCTAAACATGATATGATTAAATTAAAAAGGCAAATAAGTAAGGCAATCCGGGTTTTCATATTAGTTTATGCTATTGATTGTCAAATATTTATTTGTGTTACAAATTCTGATTTTGCAGCCACCAATCCTTCATTCCGGTCAGGATTTCAGCTTCCTTTATCTATAGTTTTACAACCAATTTTGGAAATACAAATGGTTTTTAAAATGCTTAGCCTATTGGATGAGCTGTACAATTGCACCTCTTTCAATTTCAGGTAAAGTCACTATAAGATTTCCTTTCTCCCAAACACCATTTAAATTCTGAGGTTTACCCATGAATGGGATGAATACTATTTGTGCACTATGTTTTGTGTTGTAAAAAGTGACTCTGATATCTTTAACCGGGATTTGATTGGCATTCACACGCCCTTTTAATCCGGAAAAATTTGCCAGGAAAACAGTTGGCTTATAATTAACAGCGACAATCTGCGTTACACAAACATCTGCATTTTCAATTTTTATTCCGGGAGAATATCCTTTTGAATTTTTAATCTGGTCAAGCAACTGGCTTATTCCCTGGTTTTCATACGCAGGATATTTTCCTTTAAATGCTGATGCATTAAAAGTCTTCTTCAAAAATTGATAAAATCCCTTTTCGGGATTTCCGTCGATGTGAACTGCACCTGGAAAAGCGCTGGCAAGTTCCTGTATCCGCGACTGGTTAACAGAAATTTCACGTTTGTCATTATACTTTGCGGTTTCTCCTGTCACAATCAGGGTATTTCCATTTTTTAACCTTGATTGAAGCTGTGAATATTCAATATCGCTAAGGCATTTTATATCAGGCATTATCAATATTTTACATTTTGCAGTGCCTAAAGTACGTGGAGTAACTATTTCAATTTCAAAATGTTCCCGAAGCAATAAATTCACCATTCCAAGGTAGGCAGGCGTAAAATCATCTGCGAAGTAACTTCGTGTTTTAGGGGAAAAATAAATTCCTACCGGCGCTATTGGTTTTCGGGTTGCATAGATCAGTTTTTCATTTTCACCAATCCATTTATAAACCTGGGTCCGCGACTTATAATCATTGGAGCCTGACATCACAAAACGTCGTGCATCCCAACTGTTGGCGCCAGCCATTACCTGGCTCATGGCCAGGTTTTCGATCGCATCGGCAGGCCTAATACTATCTTCTCCATCCCAGCTATAACTTAGCATCCAGGTTGGTTTACGTTCAGCGAATGCCCGGAAAGTGTACATCCCGACCATATATTCCATCCAATCCAAAGGCTCCCGCCTGGCACTGTTATCGCCAACATTATATTCATGGGCTATTACATCAACAACCGGGTACATTTCGTAAGCATCGGCTCCTACGCGGGCAACTTCCTCACCAATTCCGGGGTATATTTCGGCAATGGTTTTACAGGCAGGATTCACTGATTTTACATTTTTATCAATTTCAGCCATGAACTCAGTCATGCTGTTTATCCTGAAATCAACCCATGCAATAAATTCAGGATCCTTCCAGTCGCCGGGTTTAAAATCAGTTAATGCATCAAATCCGGTTCTTTTTTTAAATTCTGCAACAGTGTAAACATCAAAACTTGCCCAGGTATCTTCCCATTTGTCGAAATGAGTCATCCAGTAGGGAATATCAATATAAACTCCATCAATTCCTGTTGAAGCAATCTGCCGGATACGCTCCATGTATAGTTTCCTCCATTCAGGTGCATACGGTGAAATCCAGACATCTTCGGAATTTTTGCTGATCCAGAAAGCGTCGCCAAAGCCAAACTCCGCCGGATCGCCTTTTATATTCCTTTGCGCCCAATCGGGATGATCGCGCAGGAATGTTCTGGAGTCTGGCATCACATTGTCAGTGATACACTCCAAACCGGCATTATACACAAAAGCAAAATTTCTGGCAGCATGAGCGCTGTCGGCCATGGCCTTTATTGCCTTGAGTTTCACATCTGGTATCAGTAAGCTGTTGTATCGTCCTGAAATATCATTATCCACTTCTATGCCGAACAGGCAAGCCTGCCTGGCATCGTTCATAATAGCGTGAAGCTGATCCATTTCACAGCCATGGCCTGAAGTGCGAACATAATGAGTCCATTCCTGCGAATAACCTTTGTTAATAAAAAGACCAGCCAGCAGGAGAATAAAAGGAAAAATTCTATTTGTCATTTTGAGATATGAATTACCAGGGTTCTTAGAGCTGGGATAGTAAGATACATAACGTTTTTCTCAACTTTTACAGCCTGGTTGCTAACTAATTCGGCAGCTGATAGTTTCCCGGAGATTTTAAGTGCAGATAAGTCGATCGTTACAACACTATTTACATCCTTGTTTCCATTATTCCTAACCGTAAAGTATAAATCGCCGGCATCGCCAAAGCGTTCAATCCGAACTGAAGCTACATCAGTTGTTGCTAAAGTAACTGGTTGCCAGCCAGCTGCTGCAATAAGTTTAATGATTGGAATGTATTTTTTGAAAAATGGGCGTCCATTCTCAATCTTTTTGTGATCCTGCCAGTACGGATCGCTGGAAGCATTTACGCTGAAAAAGGATGGAAAAAATCCATATGCCATCAGTTTTTCAAAGTAGATTTCATATCCATTATAAGGTGAATCGGTAAAAGCTTTATCATTTAAGCCTTCGTTTAAAAGGAAAACTATTGGTTTCTGAAATGATATGGCCCGTTTAAAATCCAGCGCATCGGTATTGTGATCGCCGGAGGAATACCAGCTCAATTCGGCACCAAACAAATCAAGGTTGGCGGCTGCAAATGGATTCCAACCATGCCCGTTTCCCATGGCCAGCTTTCCCTGCGTGTGCATTTCGTCCGAAATTTTCTTCATGAATTCAAACTCAGAAGTAAAATTCCAGATTGCCGGCTTTGCGATTCCTGAAGAAAACGTCAGGGGATAATCCGTATATTTAAAATGCTCTGAACGGTAATTCAAATCATGATGCCAGTTCCATTCCATCGAATCGAAATAGATTCCATCCGTATTCAGCTTTATTGCCGGCCTGATCTCATCCTGTAAAACATACTGGTAACGGTTAAATCCCGGGAGATCGGGATCGCAATTGGTTGTGATACTTACTGCCCATCCCGAACTAAACCAGGGCGTTTCCAGTCTGCGTGTCTGCAGAAGCCCGTTTTTATCCTCGGTTGCGCTGTTACTGACGTATTCCCGGTGAGCTTTGGGAATCATTTTGTCGGAAATGAGTGTATCATAAGGAATATTTTTTCTAAGAATCGGTAATTGAATATCCCATGGCTCTGTATATTGAAAGCTGAGAACACCGGTTCCTTTATCCGACAAGATATTTGACAATTTCGTTCCTTCTTTGGTATCCTTGCTGTTCCAGCTGGTTTCGTGAAAAGCAAACCCGAAATCTTCCCAGTTTGGTATGGATCGCAGTGGAGTAAACGGAAGCCAGATACCTTCGGTAACGACTCTTTTCTTAAATGCGTCGGGGTAAATTGAATAATATTTTTCTAACGCTGAACGCATTCCCCATTTGCCATCAAAAGAAAATGTACAGAGTTTAAAAAATGCCCTGTTCGGGAATTTTTCGGTAAGCGGACTCATAGCCACATCAAATTCAGCAATCAAACCTTTCCCTTTTTCTGCGCCAAGCCGATAAACCAAAGGAATTGAAAGGTCAATCCCCATGCCGGTTCCTTCATCATTAACTTTTACAGCGCTTAATGGATAAAATGACATGGTGCCGCGGCCAACGGCATCGCCGTATCCGCCATCTGCCAGGGTTTTTCCATTAAATGCTCCGTCGGGTGGACGGGTGGTATTAACAGGAATAGTATCAAAATATATTTTACCCGGCTGCATCTGCGTTGATTTATCCAGGCCATGAAACCATTCCCATTTTTCACCGTTTACAGGAATACTGATGCGAACTGTAAGGCATGATGTACCATTGGAAAGGGATTCGAGTTCGCCGTTTATTTCTGTATAATACCCCCTGTTGATTTCATGAATTACCACCTGGTAATCAGCATTTCGATAGGTTGTAATCCTGGTATTTGATGAATTGATATCACTAAAAACACGAATCTCATTGATTTCATTTATAGGTGCTCCGGCCAGTATATATTCAACTTTAACAGGAAAAGGGGGCCATTGTTTATTTGTTGCAGCTGTTACTACAAAAACACAAAAAACTGTGAAAAGCAGTGTCAGCAGATTGCTGATCAATTGAATTCTGATCTTTCTCATCTCAAGAATATGTATTTCAAAGGAATTGAATCAACCTAATTCAGGCATTACCAAATGTATAATATAAGAAGTTGAAAGACCACTTGATTTGGAAAAGGGTATAACCAAAAGCTGTTATACCCTTTCCACAATCAAGCTACTAACCAATCATAAATCAGAAACATCTCATGCATTCTGATAAATATCTATCTGGCCATAAAACATCCATATGTTAAAGGTTTGAGAATTCTATAATGGTATCGGAGTGAATTTAGAACCTGGTTCCTGTGTGGTTGGAATGTGTCCAATTTCTGTCCAGCCGGAAGTGCTCTCAACAATACCGAAATTGACAAATTTACTCATAGGGCCAAGTGCGCTTCTTTTAATTGCGAATTCAATCACTTTATTTCCAGCCACAGTTTTAAAAGCAGAGAATTGGAAAACATCAGCCCAGGAGTATACAGAGTTCCATCCCCAGTCATTTCCGGGTCCAACATGTGCAAATACATCGCCCCAACCACCAGATACGGATCCTTCACACAGGAAATCGGCTCCCGAACCTGCTGGGTACATCCAGCTTTTAAGGCCTGTTTCGGGATCATTATCAGTATCAAGGTAAAGGTCCATTACGTCAAGGTTGCAATCCGGTGTCCCTTCGATATAGAAGTTCAGGTACCCTGCCGAGGCATAGGTTTTAATGGAAAGTAACGTACCGCCATTACCGGTAGTATTCTGAAGGGTATAACCTACATAAGCCCAGTCGGTAAAATCACCATCAATTTTGATATTTGGGCCTATAACCAGAACCGTATCAATAAAAGTGTTGGTTTCGTTTTCATTTCTTGATGTTAATTTAACAAGAAACTGTCCTTTACTCGGGAAAACATGTGTTGGTCCTTTAAGCGTTGAGGAATCACTTCCGTCGCCAAAATCCCAGACATAACTCGTTGTATTTGTTGAAAAATTAGTAAAACTTACTTTAAATCCATCAGCAACATAGCTGAATACAGCCTTTGCATTGCTTGATGAATCGTCTTTCTTGCACGAAACTGATATAAGCATCGACAAGGTAATGCCCAATATAAACCATTTATTTATTTTCATGTCGTTGAATTTTTAAGATTAGTAATTCAGTTGTTTATTCCAGGTTAGGTTTACTTCGCAGTAATCTTCACCTTTTGTTTTAAGCTGTTCATTCCGGTAGTCTCCTCCCAGGTTGATGTATTTGCAAGCCTGATAGCGTATTCTATCCTGTTCTTCAAATTCGGGGAACGATCGTTAATGGAGAGATACAGATCATAGTCACCTTGAGGAATGCCGCTTAATTTTACACTTTTTGTAATTGTAAGCACGCCATTTGGTTTGCAACTGCGTAAATCAACTGCCAGCCCGATCGGATAGCATGTACCTGATGTTATGTTCTTAAATACCAGGCTGGTGATTTTATAGTTATAAAGCGGAGCATAGCCTTTGTTGGTAAGCGCAATTTCCACACTATAATCCTGGTCGGTAACACCTTGTTTAGGCAATTTAGCGTTCATTAGTGCAAGACGATAACCAAGGCTCCGTCTGAACTCTTCAAAACATCCGGATTTTCGCCAGGCTTCCAGAACCGGTTGGTACCAGTCGAGGTTGAGGAAAGTCCATTTCAACAGTTGCATCTCGGTCCGTGTGGTTGAGCAATCGGGGAACGCACCTTCGGGAGGACAGGTTTCGCCACCTGTAGGTACGTAAAGAGCTTCTTTGCTGATGTACTCTTTATCGGCTTGTATATTTGTATACGTACCGTAATCAGTACCTCCGGCGAGGAAACAATCGTTATGATGACCAACTCTTGCCCGGTTCTCACTGGTGTATGCTATGGCAGATTCGACGGGTGCCGTTGTATTGTAAATAGCTTGTTTGGCTCCCGGAGTCCTAACCTGTACCATAATTTCCACAGGCAATACACTTAGCAATTTGGACAGCACTTCCCTTTCATTATCAACCGTTGCAAGTCCGTTACTCGAACTATGCCATTCGCCCCAGGCACCAATAAATCCAGCCTGCACAAAGGCAATCACATCTTGATTCTCCTCAAAAATGGGTTTGAGCTGATCGAGATGCTGTTTAACAATTGATAAAGGAGCATCCGTTCCAGCCATGTAGTCCGTATAAGCGAACCGCAGAACACATTTTATACCGGCATCACGTATTGATTGCAAATCGGTACGAATAAGCTGAAGTTCTACGTCACTTATAGGCTGATCCTTGAATTTATCCAGGTAAAATACCCTCATCATCATCGAAACACTCTCAGCACGCAGATTTGCCAGCCATAATGGATTCAGCCCTTCACCGCCCGATTTCACATCAAGCATATGAATAAAACCACGTTCCGGGTTTGAAAAATTTTCCGTTGACACTTCATACTGAATAGTGGTACTATTTGGATCGTCATTACCGGATGGCTTTTTGCAAGCGGTATACAATGACAGTACTACACATATCAGCAGTAAGACGGGAATATTTTTCGTGCTATTTCGATTTGTATGCGTCATGGTTTTATTCTCAATCTGGTTTTGTACATTCAGAATTAGGATACGAAATTGCCTTCCATTTATGATTGTAAGGGATCCGGGAATTCGCAGCTTATTATTTCCTTTCGGAAAAGAAAGCAGGAATCAAACAAAATCGGTTCAAATCCTGCTTCCGTTTACTTCTTAATTATAGCCCGGATTTTGAATGAATAATCCTTTGCCTTCGCTGATTTTGGATAACGAGAAGGGAAATACCACCTTATTATCATCAGCGTAGGGCGAAAGTGTCAACTCTTTACACCTGGATACAAATTTGCCATTTCTGATAAGATCGGCACGATATTGACCGTTTTCACACCAGTATTCATGGCTTCTTTCCTTCAGGATCATATCTTTAAATGCGGAAAGGGTGCTGTAATCGGTCAGTTTGATATCTTCAATCTTAGCTCTCCGTCTGACTACATTTACCAGTTCAATTGCCTCTGCATCCGGACCAGTGAGGTTTGCGATTGCTTCAGCTTTCGACAACAGTACATCAGGATACCTGTATTGAATAATGTCAACAGTCGACAAGGATGTAGTTCTGAGTGCATCCAGATTGATCTTTAACGGAATCGGGCCCAGGTCCATATTTGTGCCGGGGTTGCTTCTGTTGTATAAAACGCCATCAGTACCCATGTATTCGGTTATCAACATGGTTTTCCTTATATCGGATTCTTCGAAACTATCGTAGAAATACCATGTGCTTTGAACCGTTGCCCAGCCGCCTGTTGGAGGAAAATTAGATGGCAAAACCATCAGTTGCCATTGGTTTTCGCTTGTTCCTTCATAATTGCAGGGAACTGCCCAGATAACTTCTTTGCTGTTTCTTGCACCGTCGAGGCCCCACATTCCAACATAATCGGACTGAACTTTATAGTAATTCATTTTGATAACGTCCTCACAGAGGGTTTTGACCTTAGCCCAGTTTTTCTCATGAAGGTTCAGGCGGATATCAATCATTTTTGCAAGTCCTTTGCTAAACCGGCCGTATTCTGTAGCTCCCGGATCGGGAAGATCTATTGCAGCCGCAGTAAGATCAGCTTCAATAAAAGCAACCATGTCAGCATTCGAAAGCCTTGCAAGTGGTTTTTCGCTTAGTGGGTTTTGCAGCACATCAAGAGGTGCAATAACAATAGGGCCATACATATCGAATAAGTCGTAGGTAAGTAACCCGCGGGCACAGCGAACTTCAGCAATAGCTTTTTTCTTAACTGCTTCGCTAACTGACGATTTACTTATTACATCAATGGTAGTTGTCATACGACTGATCTTATTATAATACCAATCATAGAAAAACACTGCTGAACCATCAGATGGGTGAAAATTCAACAAATGTCCGTATTGTTGTATGTCGAATTTCCCGGAAAGGATTTCAGTGGTTGCATCCAGGCAAAACATGATCCCTCTTTCGGAAGTTGAATTAATACCATCCCACCATGATCCCCTGAGAGGATAATAGCAGGCATTTACCATGGCCTCGATATCAGTCTCTGATTGCGGGAATATACTCGGGTTGATATCAGTGTAGTCGACAGGAACCAGGTCTTTCGTACAACCGCCCATTAAAAGGACCGTAACAATAAATATATATATATTTTTCATTTTCATGACTTTTCTTTTTAGCAGGTTAATTAAAAGTGATGTTCAATCCCAGTGTATATGTTTTCACATTAGGATATGCCGCAGTATATGAATCAGTTTCAGGGTCAACTCCTGTGTATGGAGTGATTACGAATAGATTCTGTGCATCAAAATGTATTTGCGCATTCTGGAATATTCCTCCGAACCATTTTTGGGGTAGTTTATAACCCAGCGATATGTTCTGCAACCTGATAAACCAAGCCTTCTGAAGGAAAAAATCACCACTGCCATATGGCGACCAGCCATAGTACGAACTCGGATGGGTAGTGGAAGGATTGGTGGGAGTCCATCTGTCTTTCACTGTTCTGAGACCATTGTACCCATAGGTATATATTCCTTCGGCACCAACGCCATATGCAGTGTAATTAGGATCAGCAAGGTGACGGCCAAACATTCCGTTGAAAAAGAAATCAAGTGTAAAGTCCTTATACGTAAGTGTATTTGACATGCCGGCCATAAAGCTTGGATCAGAAGTTCCGATCAATTTTGTGTCTGCGTCATCTATCATGCCGTCAGGAGCTCCCGTCCGAATGAAACGTCCGTTAGCATCCACAACAGGATTCCCGTTTTCATCCCTCTTAAAGCCGTTTATATCTTTAATTTTAATCATTCCGGGTTTAAGTTCAGGTTGTTCCGGCAGCACTTCTCCAACCTGCATAATGCCATCGGATACTCTTGAATAAAGTGCCCGGATAGGATCATTGTCATTTTCGTAAACAGCAGGTTTCCAGTCATCTGCTCTTTTCTTCCAGGTATCTTTGAATTTTGAGAAGGATAAGGTGGTTTTCCATTGAAAATCTTTCTTTTCTACATTGTGAGTAACGACTGTAAGCTCGAATCCACGGCTCTGTGTTTCGCCTACATTATAAGCGACCACATTTACGTCGTTATAGGTATTGATGGGTTTGAAAGCTAACAAATCAGATATCACCCTGCTGTAAAGTTCCAATGAACCGCTAACCCTGTCTCTGAACATACTGTAGTCAATACCCAAATTGGCTTCCGTAGTAGTTTCCCACTTCAGATCCGGGCTTTCAAGGCGTGTTAATGAGACGCCGATATTTTTAACATCCTCACCCGAAAGGTATGCCAGGTAAGCGCCATAGGCGGCAAATGCGTTATTCCCAATTGCTGAATTTCCGGTTTGACCATAACTCAACCTGAGTTTTAACTGGGACACTGTATTTTTCATAGATGCAAAAAACGATTCATTGGCGATATTCCATCCCAATGCCAGTGAAGGGAATGTTGCCCATTTGTTATTGGCGCCAAATACACTTGCGCCGTCGGTACGTACGGTTAAAGTAGCATAATACTTGTCCTTGAACATATAATTCATTCGTCCGAAATAAGAAGCCACCAGGTTTTGCGAGCCCGAAGAGCTGACACTTTTTGTCCCGCTGCCGGAACCAAGATTATTCCATAAGAATGCGTCGGTAATAAAACCGGTGTTTCCGCTGCTGTTGGACTGGTCAACAAATTTTTCTTCCGACACTCCACCTAAAATATTAAAGCTGTGTCCGTCACCGATTGACTTTGTATAATTTGCCGTTGCTTCGAGCAAATAGTCATTCTGATCTGTTTCAGAAATACTGGCTTTACCATGCTCCATTTCTCCTGCTAATGTTGTTACCGGAAGATACGTCCACCGGTTCGTAAGACCCCTGTCGATACCAGCTTTAAGTCTTACAACCAATCCTGTAACCGGAGTAATATCAAGGAAGGAATTTACCATGGTTCTCTCAATGCGGCCATTATCGGTAACTGTGAGTAATGAATATGGATTCGGCTGTTGCGAAAGCTGAGGATTTAATGGGTAGTTTCCAAATTCGTCAATTGGCTGGATATGAGGTCCCTGTTGAATGGATGCCCGAATAATTCCGGAGTTTTCCCATTGACTTCCGCCAAGCGAAGTATTCTTATTATTGATACGGCTGAATGAAAAGTTAAGCCCGAGTTTAAAATACTTGCTAAGGACCTGGTCAAAATTTCCTCTTACGGTATATCTCTGGAATCCCGAATTTTTGATTACTCCCTGGTGGTCATAATAATTCCCGGAAACCATGTACTTGGTCGATTTAGTTCCTCCGGACACAGAAATATTGTGCTGTTGGATTGCACCATCACGTGTTACCAGGCCGAGCCAGTCGGTTCCCCTGCCAACATTATTGATGGCATTCTGCGTGTATAGCTTGTAGAAATCACCTCCTACGGGGTTTGCCTGGGCTTCAGCCAATGTCCTTGTTCCCCAGGGCATAACATTATTGCTCCATATCCATTGTTCCCATGCTGCTTCGTTACGAACCTGCATCCATTCATTGAGTGGAAGCACGTCGAATGAGTTATTGTATTTTTGAATAGCATAAGAAGTTGTATACTGAATAACCGGTTTGCCTTCGAGACCACGTTTTGTAGTGATTAGTATAACGCCGTGGGCTGCCCTTGCTCCATAAATGGAAGTTGCACTGGCATCTTTCAATACTTCGATGGAGGCAATATCATTTGGGTTGAAGGTATTCAGGATACTTTGAGTACCGCCATCGTACCGGTTACCGCTTTGTGGCTGCTGCAAATCGGTAATAGGGAATCCGTCTACAACAAACAAAGGTGCGTTACTGGCTCCTGTCGAAGCAGCTCCCCTGATGAATATATCCAGACCTCCGCCAGGCTGTGCACTGTTTTCCCTGATCATAAGGCCGGCAGCTTTGCCAACTAATGCATGGCCGATATCAGGATTTGATGAAACTAATATATCCGCAGATTTCACAGATGTGATGGCTCCTGTTAAATCTCTTTTTTTCTGTGTTCCGTAACCTACAACAATAACTTCATCAAGTCCGATGGATTCCATTTGCATCTTTACGTCAACATTTTCTCCCCCTTTTACTGCTAATTTCTGGGTGGTGTAGCCTATAAATGTAAAAATCAGAACTCCACTTTCTGCTGGCAGATCAATGGTAAACTTACCGTTTATATCGGTTGTGGTTCCGGTAGTGGTTCCTTCAACCTGTATATTTACACCGGGTATGGTTACGCCTTTTTCGTCGGTTACCGTACCGGTTACTTTTTGACTGACGGGCATTTCCGTTGTAATAACAACCAGATTATTTTCCAGCATCTGGAAATCCAAACCTGTTTTATTTTCGATGCTTGCAAGAACATTTGCTACAGGCTCGTTTTCGGCCGAATAGGTTATTTTCCTGTTAAGATCGATAAAATCCTCGTTGTAAAAGAATGTATAATCACTTTTGGATTCAATCTCACGAAGCACGCTCCTGATGGATGCATCTTTTGCGGCCATGGTTATTCGGGTTTGTGAGTATCCGGCAGCATTTACGCTGAAGGTACACACAAGAAGAAGAAGGAAGGAAATTTTCATAATTTTAAGGACTATGGGATTAATTTTATCCACCAGACCCCTGGTCTTAGCGACATTTTTTTTCATACTTTTGTAGGAATTAAGTTTCACATATGAGCCCTCCATCATTTCAATTCTGTTGGGCGTGGGATTTTTTTGGTCGGGTAATGTTGGCGCATTGCCCGATTCTTTTTGAGTATGTAACGTGGTCATCTTTGACTCATAGGCCAGGATTTGAGGTTAAACTTCCGGTTAGTTGTGTCTGCTTGTTTCAATATATTTTTTCTTCAACGACGAATTCTCCTTAATAGTGACCTGGTTCTGATTTACTTCTGTTTCAATTGGCGATGTAAGCACAATTGCGTGAAGGACCTGCTCCAGGGTTGTTTCCTTGAATTTTCCTGAAAATCTGTATAGTAGAACATCATCATTGGGATACGTGAAATTTACGTTATACCGCCTCGACAGCGTTACTATAATTTCAGAAAGAGGCTGGTTATCGAATACAAGGTATCCTTCTTTCCAGGCGATGGTATTTTCAACTTCAAGGGTAGGTTCTACAATCGCTTCTTTTGATGTGATTTTTTCTTTCGCCTTTACTTCCGGTTCAAATTTTTTGTTTTCAACTTTTTTGCCCGATGAAACCTCATTATTATTAACAAAAAGTTTGTTCTCATCCCTAATGTAAGTAGCTCTCTCATTAGGTTTCAGAACAATTATCTGCTCGCCGGCAGACTTGCTTGTTTTTTGAATTTCAACTTTCCCCCGAACCAGTGTTGTTTCAATTGTGTTTTCATCACGGTATGCCCTGATATTGAAGGCCGTACCAAGTACTTTAAGACTTACCGAGGAAGCTGTTACAATGAAAGGGTGCGACGGGTCATGGGTTACATCAAAAAAAGCTTCGCCTTCAATCTGTACAGCGCGGTTTTCCTTGCTGAAATTATTAGCATACTTCAACGTGCTCCCGGCATTAAGCCAAACTTTTGTTCCATCAGCCAATTTAAGCTGGGTTCTGGAACCAAGGGGCGAAACAACTTCTGTAAAGCCGCTGCTGATACTTGGCGGAAAAAGGTAAAAAAGGATGAAAGCATTTACTACAAGCAGCAGAATCACGGCTGCAATCCTGTATAAGTTTCTTATTTTGAACTTTTTGCTGAGCCTTTCATTTTCCTGTTCAATCCGGATAGAATTTTTCCAGATTTTGAAATCCGTAATAATCCTTGCTTTTTCAACATCTACTTCCTGCAAAGCAATGTTTGCCTCAAGGCAGGCCGAGTATTTATGTATACGGTCAAGCTCTTCGCGGTTATGCTCCGATTCGTTCAACCATTCATTAAACTGAAGCTGCTCTTCAGGCTTAAGTTCTTTTGAAAGATACTTCCCTATTTGATCAAAATTTTCCTGTTGCAAATTTATGTCCATTTCAACTTAATTTTTTGCTAAAAGTACGCATACTTTAAGCATTTATCTTATACGTAACTAGGATGAGGTTACATTTATATACCCTCGATTATAAATTTAACCTCTGTTAAATTTCTTGTAACTTATTCATCCTTTTCAGATAACAATCTTTGTCAGGGGATAAATACGTTGATTTGTATTTGCTTGATGAACAGCATGAAAGTGTAAGAAAAGAGGATAAGAAAAACAATGCCCGGGTGCTTATTCCCTTAATTGCTTTTCTTATCACTCCCAACAATAACAACCAACCATCAATTTTAGTGATCTATCAGAATTGTAAAAATCCAATCAAACCTCATACTAATAGCGTAGTGATCAGGAAAAACCCCTATCAACTATTTAACATTTTTTAGCTAAATATTTTGCTTCAGCGAATCCTTCGCCATGATCAGGCGTTTGCAGATGAGAACAATTTCAAGAAATCGGATTCTACTTTGCACATTAACAACTATTTACGCACTATTGTATTATCCTTGAGCATCAGCATATTTGCTCAGAAAAATAAATTGATTTTCAGCAGATGGAAAGTGGTTTTTAAAAAATATAGGACGATCAATGCATCTGGATGACAAATTAAAACACTACCAACCGCTTTAGAAAGCAACTTAACCGGGATGAAATGCGAAAAAAATTATATGGAATTATGGAGGCGCTGCCTGACAAGCTTTAATGCTTTGCCGATCTGATTTTCAACCGTTTTGATAGATATTCCCAACTTTTGTGAAATATCTTTATAGCTCATTTCCTCTAACCGGCTCATATAAAATATATTACGACACTGTTCCGGCAACAATGCATAAACTTCATTCATTAATTTCTGAAAATCTTCATCAATCAAGGTGTCAAAAAATTCGAAACTTTCATCCTGATGCGCAGTTAAATAATCAAGGTACTTTTTTTCGACTTTTAAATGCCGGGCATAATCGTAGCAATC
>CAIWMA010000236.1 GCA_903913645.1 uncultured Bacteroidales bacterium
CATTACAACGCCTTTGGGGCTCCATGAAAATTTATATTTAAACGGGTTTGTTGCAGCTTCCGGAGCTGGCAAAGCACCGCAAATGGAATAGAATTCTTCTATTTTTCCACCTTTATCGTGTACGTTGTCGATAATGCGCATAGCCGACATATGGTCGATACCCGGATCGAGGCCAAGTTCGTTAAGGATGATGATGCCGGCTTCTTTTGCCTGTGCATCGAGCGCCTGCATTTCGGGTTTCACATACGAAGTGGTAACCATGTTTTTTTTGTGCAGAAGGCAGTATTTTGCCACCAGCAAATGGTGAAGATACGGAAGCAAACTAACCGAAAGGTCATGTTCTGCAACCATGCGGCTAAGAGTCTCTTCATCTTCAACTGTCCATGCAACGGCAATGCCGTTCGGATAGCCGGCAATCATTTCTTCGGCTTTGCTTTTGGTACGGGTTGCAACCGTTACCTGGATTCCTTTGTTAAGCAAGTGTTTTACGATAGGGCGGACCACCAGGCCAGCACCCAGAATAAGGACTTTCTTCATTGTGGTTTTATTTAGATTTTAATAAGATTCATAATTTGGGTTTGAAGAATTTAAAAATAGGATATCTTCAAATTATTTTTTCATGTCATTATTCATTATAACCTTTAACTTTAATCTGCTCACTTGCCAAATGCTCTTCGAGGTATTTAAAATGCGGAGTAAGCTCACCACGATGAAGGATCAACGCACTTTTAATTGCATTAGGCAGATCGAGGGTTAAGAAATCCTCGTTGAAATCGCAGTCGGAAATGGCCTTTACATAGTTTATAAGCACATCGGCAAATCCGGCTGACGAATCGCGCGGAAGTTCACTGGGCAGGATATCAACCGCCATCACAAGCACGCCATCGCCTTTATGACCCATGGTATGTGTGCGCGAATCGGGATGATAAACAAAAATAGGATCTTCGATTTCAGTACCTTTTTCGGTGCATTCAACCGAACCGTTTACATCGCACGAAATATCGCCGATTACTTTCAGTTTCGGGGTTCCGTCACAAAACAATTTTTCAAGATAGTTTTTGGTAACAAGCCTGGGATAACGCGAATCCCAGTAAATACAGTTGATCAGCATGTCGATATGCGGAATGTATTTTTCGAAACTGCTTTTGAATTTTTCGGGACTGGAATAATATTCATGCAATTCGAATTCTTCATTTTCATCAAGAGGCTCAACCAGGTGCTCTTCTTTAAAAATAACTTTATAGATCAGGTTATCAGGAAGTTTGCTGCGGCGTTTCAGATACAGCAGTTTTTCAGGCGATATTTCCTTAACCGGAAGCAATCCGAGTATTTCCTGAGCTCCTTGTGAAACATTTCCATAGCCAGTAAATGCAACCGTAAATGGGCGTAATTCCTCAGGCATTCCCTTTTCGGCAATTTCCTGTCCTACGGCTGAAATTGCTTCGCGTACTTCGGCTAACGAAGTATAGTGATGTGCCTGCTTAATCTGGGAAAATGGAGTTTTATAACCGGCTTCTTTCAGCCGCAGCCCCATCGACCATAAGGAATTGATCATACCGGCAAGTCCTGCATAACGGCCGAAGAAAATAAGGCGCTTGCCCTGCTCATCCACAACGCGCTCGTAATCGATAAGATTACATTTCATCTCCATCATCTTTTTAAGCATAGGCATGTTGTAAACCTGCCCTTTGATAACATGCGAAAAGAAAATATAGGTCTTGTCTTCTTCAAAAAATGATTCCGGCATTTCCTTCACACCAAAAATAACGCTGCATTTTTTCAGGTCTTTGGCAATTTTAGCACCGGCTTTGATATATTCCTCATCAGTGAACACCCTTTTTTCGGAAGTCTGTATTACGAAGTCAAGTTTCTTGTTTTTAATCAGTCGCTCCACGTGTTTTGGGGTCAGCGGGGCCCTGCGTTCCATCACGTACTTATCTTCGTGGCGTATTCCTATAAAGTTGCTCATGAGTTAATTTTACATTACTATTTTCAATATATTTATTCTTTCACCTTAAATATCAATCACTTAGCGTAACTAAGTGTTTCACCGACAGGCATGGCAAACATATCAAAAAATTGATACATTTGCACCATAAGAATAAAATAGTTTTTCAAATTACAATAAGAATGAGCCAAACGGGCGAACCAACACGTTTTCAAATAGTTAAAAAAAATATTTTCAGGATAACCCGGTTTTGCCTGATCTTCTTTTTTGCCAGCAGTATTGTGTTTGCGTTACTCTACAGGTTTATACCTCCGCCTGCAACGCCGCTTATGCTCATCCGTGTAATCGAAAATATAGCCGATGGCAAAACTCCGGCTATCAACAAGCACTGGGTTTCGATCGATAATATTTCACCTAACCTGGTGCTGGCAGTTATTACATCGGAGGATAATAATTTTGAATCGCATTACGGTATTGATTTCAAAGCCATCGAAAAAGCAAAAAAGCTTAACGCGAAAGGAAAGAAAATACGCGGAGCCAGCACTATTACTCAGCAAACTGCAAAGAATGTATTTCTCTGGCAAGCCCGGACCTATGTGAGAAAGGGACTTGAGCTCTATTTCTCAGGACTTATCGAAC
>CAIWMA010000237.1 GCA_903913645.1 uncultured Bacteroidales bacterium
CTCACTAATTCTCTGGATTATTGTTCATTTTAATACTAATGATCTTTTAAGTTAACAAAAACATCCAGGCAAAACCGGGAAGTCATAAATATGAATTCCATACAGTAGATAAAATCGATCATTAGTGTCCACTAAAAAACAATAACAGTTCTTTGAAATCATTGTTTATCTAAGGTTTGCGAACATTTTGAGTGCGTGACGATTTGAATTGCTTAAGTTAGATGGTAAATTCTCTTTTACCATGAACAGCGGCAAATATGTGTATTCACAATTGATAGAGTTTCTACCTCAACGAGTATTTGATGGATTTGTAACAAAGTATTCTGGCAACAAATACACTAGACATTTTACATGTTGGAATCAGTTACTTTGCATGGTTTTCGGTCAGCTTACCAATAGAGATAGCCTCAGGGATTTGATTGTAGCCATTGAGGCTCACAGTCGTAAAACGTATCATCTGGGGTTTGGTAAAAGCGTAACCAGGAGTAATTTGGCAAAGGCCAATGAGAATCGAAGCAGTAAGATTTTTGAAGAGTATGCTTATCATTTAATAGCTGTCGCTAGAAGGAAACGAGTAAATGATAATTTCGAGATAAAAGGCAAAGTTTACGCTTTTGACTCTTCTACTATCGACCTATGCTTGAATGTATTCTGGTGGGCAAAATTCCGCAAAGCAAAAGGCGGAATAAAACTCCATACGTTGTATGATATAACCACGCAAATACCTGCATTTATACACATTACAACAGCAAAAGTAAACGACGTGAACGCAATGGATGTAATTCCTTATGAGAGCGAAGCGTACTATATTTTTGATCGTGGGTATGTAGATTATACCAGACTACACAAGATCACCAATCATTCAGCATACTTTGTAATGCGAGCTAAGTCTAATCTCAATTTTGATCGGATGTATTCCAGGAAAGTTGATAAAACAACAGGCGTTGAATGTGACCAGATTGGAAAACTAGCAGGATTTTATGTGTCTAAACAATACCCTGACAAGTTGAGAAGAGTGAAGTTTTATGACATAGAAACTAAGCGGACTTTTGTTTTCTTGACCAACAACTTTGATCTATCAGCCGAACAAATTGCATTGCTCTACAAAAACCGCTGGCAGGTTGAGTTATTCTTTAAATGGATTAAACAACATTTAAAAATAAAGAGCTTCTGGGGTACATCTGAAAATGCAGTACGCATACAAATTTACTCAGCAATAATTGCATATTGTCTGGTCGCAATTGTTGGGCATGACCTTAAAATTGAACGCTCAACCTACGAAATATTACAGGTCTTAGGTATATCCCTACTAGACAAAACTCCTGTTAATGAGCTGTTTACAAATATAGATTACAATGATGTCAATGAACTGGATTATAATCAACTGTTATTCAGTTAGTTTAAAGTGGACTCTAGTGAAAATCGATACCAAAAAAAACTAATAGTAATCAGGTCATGTGCTTCGCAGATAAGCCTTTATCAGTTTTAAAGCGGGAACAAATACCATTAATACTCCTGCAAATATCACTGTCCCTGTTATTGCAACAACCATTAGATATGGCCTGATCTTCAGCATAATTTCCTGGAAAGTAAGTTTATCTTCCACTACCATATACCCTTTATGATATCCTGCCAATATAAGCGCAACCCAGAAAAACAGCAAAATAATATTCATCATCCAAAACCCGATAGAAATGGTCAGACTCTGCCTCTTACTGAACTGCACTTTGGTAACATCTGGTATTAGAAACAGACAGGAAGCTATTAAAATCATGGTATTGATTCCGATGGTACTTCCCATGGCATGGGCAACAGTAAGATGAGTTCCGTGTGTGAAAATATTAATTGCAGGAATGGAAAGCAGGATTGAAAGCATCAGGTTTAATACAATCCAAACATCCGAAGCGATAATAAAACGTACTGATAGCAGGTGAAAATCCTGCAAGGATTTGGTAAGATCTCGTTTCCAGTTCCAGATTAATTTACCCAGGATCAACAATTCGGTCATGCTAATTCCATAGGCTATGTAGCGAACCCAAATTGCATTGGGAACGATATAGATATGATGAGCCCAGTTAAATATCAGGTTGGTTAAACCCAGGAAATACATAATAAATGCAAGCCTTGATTTGGCAATACGGTTGTCCTGTTGGATACGGTCCATTAAAAATATGGCAGTGCCGTAAATAAGCATATTCCATGAACCAACCATTGAACCGCCAGCTTTCCACTGAACGGTTATGTCGCGAATCAGGTGATCCCTGAAATAAGAGAAATTCCAGAGATTTGATTCAAGGTATGTGAAAAGGAAAAAGAATATTCCGGTTCCCCACATCCAGAGGTAAACAGGCCAGGGTTCGGTTTTTGTGAAAACGGTTTTAAAATAATTAAACCCGAATATAATCCAGGAAATTATAATAGGAATAGCTAGGACAGGCGGGAATTCCCAATATTCTCTACCGCCAAATTTACCGGCCAGGTAAGAAATAATCACGCCTATACCGGTTAAAATAAAAATCCACAAATGTATCTTCTGCAGTTTATTTGAGAATAATTTTACATTGCAATACCTTGGCAGGTAATAGTAAATACCTCCCGTTGCGCTCAGGAAAATCCAGGCAATTACCATTGAAACATGCAAGGGCCGGCATTTAACAAATGGGATCAATTCAAAGAATTTTGGAATAACAAACTGAAATGCCCCAAGAATTCCAAACGCTATTCCACCCAGTAAGGAAAGTATCGCGAATAAAATAAAGTATATACTAGTCTCTCGTTTCATCTTTCCCTTTCCAGTTAACGGTTCCATCATAATTTATTTTGAATTTTTTAACTGGTGAAACACCGGTTTTATCTGCATAAGTTAGGAAAGCAATAAGCTCTTCAATTTCAGTTTCTGTAAAATGATAGTTGGGCATTCGTTCCGATCCGGCCATCAGGAAAGCTTTTGCGAACAAAGGCCCTTTGCCTAAAGCCGAAATTTCATTGGTTAAATCGGGTCCCATAAATCCACCTAGACCGTAGAGTTGGTGGCAGGCAATGCAGTTTTTCTTCTGAAACAGAAGTTTTCCTTTTTTTGCCTGCTCGGTAACGTACTTTTCACCTTTATCTACCCTGGTTCCGACCGTGTATATTACTATTGAATAAACAAAAAAGGAAACAATTAATATCCCGGCAATAAACCGTTTTGTGTTTAATTTCATTTTATATTTTCAAAAGATTCTGACAAGTTTATACCATGTTATTTAGGGAAAAGTAATATTACAAAAATATACACTATGTACGCAGAATTAACGTATTTAACATTCAATATACGAGCCGGTTTATTGAAATATTTCATATTCCGGACTATATAATTTAAGGTATTGGTCGCTTTGAATGCAATCCGCTTTCAGTATGTTTTTATAATAATCGGAATTTTTCATCTTAATAACATCCTGAATTACTGTATTTGTGTTTGAAGTTTTAACTGCATTTCATACAGTTTATTTTTAAATGAACTTGTTATCATTGATTAGAAAATGCTGTAAATTAAAGCTTTTCAGATTATTTCAGATCAATTTTCATAAATAGGTTACCAATCTTCCTGAGTTTCATTGCCTGGGTTTATTTGTTTTGAGAAATCTCTTTCTTTAAATTACAGGGAAATAATTTGATGGTTTAAGTTCCAGGGAATTTTTGGCCTTCAGTTTTGGCCCAAGGCATGGCTTACCTCTTCATTTTTCAGAATTTCGTATTTTTGCAGCTCAGGCTAGACAGGTTTCAGTTGAGGACTGAATGTTAATTCTCCTCAAATGTTCAAATCTTTTTATAGCCAGGCAGGCTTCTTCTGCTGATACACTGAATCCCTTTCCCCTTAAAATTAACTGAAAGTAATTAAGACCACCATCATGAATTTTATTTTTTTTTCACCGCACTTTCCACAGAACAGTACTGAATTTTGCTTTTATCTTAAAGAAAACGGAGCAAATGTACTTGGAATCGGAGATGTTGAATTTGAATCTTTAAACAACAGGCTGAAGTACTCACTTACTGAGTATTACAGGGTTTCAAATATGGAAGATTATGTTCAGGTATTAAAGGCTGTAGGATATTTCACATACAAATACGGGAAAATTGACCGTTTCGAATCGTTAAACGAATATTGGCTTGAGCTTGAAGCACATATCCGGACCGACTTTAATATTTACGGAACCAAAATGGACTTCATTTATAACCTCAAGCATAAGTCGAAGATGAAGGCTTTCTTTGATAAAAGTGGGGTTCAGACAGTTCGCTACCTGCAATGCCTCGATAAAGAAAGTGCACTGGAATTTATTGAAAAGGTTGGTTTCCCTGTCGTTGTAAAACCAGATTTGGGATCCGGTGCCAGTATGACTTATAAAATCGTTAACGGACTTGAATTTGATAACTTTTACCATAACAAACAGGTTGATATCTCATTTATTATTGAAGAATATGTCGACGGCGTGATACTGACCTATGACGGTTTAGTTGACAAATATGGCAACATCGCATTCGAAACCGGGCATCTTTTCGAACAGAGTATTATGGAAGTGGTTAACAGCAACGACCATCTTTACTATATTTGCCTTCCCGAAATTGACGAAAGAGTAAGAGATGCTGGCAGAAGGATACTGAAAGCTTTTGATGTGCGTGAAAAGTTTTTCCATATTGAGCTTTTTGAACGCAGAAGTGACAAAAATATCATTGCCCTTGAAGTAAATATGCGGCCTCCCGGAGCTTGGATGACAGATGCTATAAATTTTACCCATGAAATCAATATTTACAATGAATGGGCAAGCATGGTAACGTATAATAAAGTGGTCGGTCCTGTGTCGGGAAAATACTTTACCGGGTATGCCAGCAGGAAAAATCATAAATCATACAAGCATTCTCATGAAGAGATTTTGAACACCTACAGCGATATAATTGTTAATTTCAACCATATCGATGAAGTATTTAGCCGGGCCATGGGCGATCTGGCATACCAATTCAGGACTAAAACATATAAAGAAGTAAAAGAAATAATTGAATATATTCATGAAGAATTGTAGCAGGGAAGGCATATGCAGGTAACTTATCATAAGGAATACAGTAACAAACTCGGAAGAGAAATTGAATATAAAGTTTACGGTCACAAAGGGAAACCTGTGCTGGTTTTTCCAACATCAAACGGGCGGTTTTTCCAATACGAGGATTCGGGAATGGTTGATGTATTAAGAGGCTTCATCACTGATGGCAAAATACAACTCTGGGCGATTGATAGCATTGACAGGGAAACTTATTTTTCGGCCGATTGGGATAAAAATAAAAGCATTGCCCGGCATGAAGAATATTTTAATTACATCAATGATGAACTTGTCCCGTCCATACTCTCGAAAAGCAAGGAAAACAATGGCGGACATGAGCAGCGTTTAGCTGTTACAGGTTGTTCGATGGGCGCTTTTCATGCCGCAAATTTTTATTTCCGTTACCCCTGGTTTATTGATACGGTTATAGCTTTAAGCGGGGTATATTCGACGGATTACTTTTTTGGTGACTATAAACCGGAAGAAATTTACCTTAATTCGCCGGTCGATTACCTGCAACACCACCATGAAATCAATTACCTTGACAAGTACCGGAATTCGAGGCTGATATTTTGCTGTGGCAAAGGGGATTATGAGGATAAGATGCTTGCTGATACCTATAAACTGGAGGAAGTTCTCAACGATAAGGGCATACCGGCCTGGTTCGACTTTTGGGGGCACGATTCAGCGCATGACTGGGTATGGTGGCAGAAGCAGATTATCTATTATTTCGGGAAAATACTGTAGGAAATATTGATTGAAAAAGACAAGTCATTTCAATTAAAAATAACGAAAATCTTATTCTGTAACTAGTCAATTTCGTTAAAGGGCGTTTTAGCCACAGATTTCGCAGATTACACAGATTAAGACTACTGAAAGCAGTTTTTACTGAATTTTGATTTACAAAAATGAATATACGTCTGTGAAATCAGCGAAATCTGTGGCAACCATTTGTTAGTAAATATTTTAAATGAATTCATTATTTACCTTATTTACCAGCCATTTCATCAGATACACCTAATAACCTTTGCATAAAAAGCTTGCTGGGATTTTCATAAACAGTTTCATTTTTTATAAAAACAGGAAACTTCAAATCACCGTTTTTAAAAGCGGTCAAAGGCAAATCGTCGGGCGAAATATAATATTCTGATCCATAATACCGCACCTGCCAGTCAATAAAGTCATAGGCGAGATAAATAAGCTCCGTGCAACTTATGGTTTCGGGCGATTCGAAATCATAAATAAAATCGTAATCTTTTCGCAACTGCTTTCTTGAGTTGTCAATAATAGCTTCTTTTTGCAGTTCAGAGATGTCTTTTAACCTGAGGATTAAAAAATCTTCCCCATCAGCGAATTCTTCAAGGCTGCTGGTTTTAACTCCCGAACGTATTGCTTCTACAACCGATTTCTTGTTTATGCCAAATTTCAGCCGGTCTTTTCTCTTTTCTTCACCAGTCAGCAGCTTATTCATGATTCCCGGGCCAAGCCAGATAGCCGCATGGCCGAAGTAGCCGGGAATAAGTTTATCTGTAAGATGGCTAGGCGACTTACTCAGAATAATATCGTAAGGTTGCAGGAAGGGCAAGAGTTTTTCTGCGTTCAGTTTTTGTTGCGAAGTCCCGTGAACAAGCCCGGCGCTGTTACCAAGTGTATTTATTGCTGCAAAAAGGAAATTGTATCCCGCCATATTTATCCTGTCATTTTTCTGGAAAACCCGGCAGGTTATTTCCTTTAGCCAGTTTGTTTTAGGCAATGTTCTCAGAATACTGTCAGTAACAGGAGAATAATATTTCTTGTTCTGTCCGGATATTTTTTTTCTGACAGATATGGAATAGAGATAGGCACGGCTCCGTTGGAGTGCTCTTTTTGGAATACGATTACCCGATTCGCCCCGGTTCAGAGTCCTCCTTACTACCCTGTTTTTCTGATATGTATTTTCATAAATGGATGCCGAACAAAGAAGTTGAGCTGCTGCATAGGTTTCAACAGCCTTTATGCTGTCGTTTTCGCCGGAACTCTTCTGAAGAATTGAATTGTATTGCCGGTCAATATCCAATTGCTTTCCAAACCCAGCAAACAACTGGTTTACAGCATTGGCTTTCAGATATCTTTTTTGTCTTTTCTGCAGTTCGATCGATTTTATTAAAGTATCAGCCTCCAAACTCAAAACCGCTCTTTCCTGATGAGAAAAGGATTTTTCTTTATACAAAGATGATTTAGAGTGCCATTGATCAGTTTCAAGATAATTGCCTGGAATAGTAACACATGAAGCAAGAAACATCAACGGGAAAGAAAATAGTATCGTTTTCCGCAAAAAGAAGATATATAAATGCTTTTTCCACATACTGCGAATGTCTTGATTAATCTGTCCAGAGAATTGAATGTATGATTCAAAATTTCAATCCATGACTCTATTTGCAAAATTACACACTACGTACATCGAAATAGTGTACATTGTATTCAATCTACTAGCCGGGAAGCTTAAATATTTCATATTCCGGGCTTCATCTTTATTGTGATTCATAAAAAGTAGTCTTTTCTGTATTTAAATCGTTAAAAGCATTTTTTACTTCTGTTCGATTGAAGGAATATCGTTCAATATGCTATCTAAATACATTCTAAATTGCATAAATATTCGGCAAGCTAGCCTGATTTGTAAAAAAAATATCCTCTGAAACAATTGATTTTATTATGATTTCTAGTACGTGCAAAATATTTTTGAAAATAGTTAGCTGATATTTAAAAAGTAATTTGTACTTTTGCTGCATAATAATTCAGACAATGTACAATAAAGCTCAGGTAATTTTAAATGCTTCGAACGACACAATGATGTGTTGTTGTATGTATTTTTAATTTACGGAGAGCTTTCTTAATAAGATATCGTTTATAACTAAACAGGCTTTCCTAAATCAGGGAAGCCTTTTTTTTGATCATTTAAACCGAATAAAATGCTATTTCAAACAACCATAACCAACCCGCTGTATCACATGTGTATGTGTTGTTGTATGCTCCTGCAAGTGCGGAACGGTTACACTATGGTTTGTTGAAACTGAAAAACAACAGGCGAGAAAATGTAAAGAGCCCTTCCGCAGAAAGCGAAAGGGCTCTTTTTATAACGTAAATCCAAAAAACAAATATTATAAACATTAAAACAATCATTCAAATGTCAGACAAAAAATTACACTTCGAAACCTTACAAATTCATGCAGGACAGGTAGTTGACAGCACGACAAATTCGCGTGCAGTACCTATTTACCAGACAAGTTCCTATGTATTCAATAATGCAGAACACGGTGCAAATCTTTTTGCTCTGAAGGAGTTCGGAAATATTTATACCCGAATTATGAATCCTACAACCGATGTGTTCGAAAAACGCATTGCAGCCCTGGAAGGTGGCGTTACCGGCCTTGCTACTTCATCAGGACAGGCAGCCCAATTTATTGCTCTCAATAATATCCTGGAAAGCGGTGATAATTTTGTTTCGACAAAGTTCCTTTACGGTGGAACCTATAACCAGTTTAAAGTTGCTTTCAAAAGATTGGGTATTGAAGCCCGTTTTGCCGAAAGTGACAGCGTTGAAGAATACGAAAAACTGATCGATGCCAAAACCAAGGCTATTTACCTTGAAACGATAGGAAATCCAAAATTTAATGTTCCTGATTTTGAAGCAATTACCGCTTTGGCTAAAAAACATGACCTTCCAGTAATAGTTGATAATACATTCGGAGCGGCAGGTTATCTTTTCCGTCCGTTAGAACATGGAGCAAACGTTGTGGTTCAGTCTGCTACCAAATGGATTGGCGGTCACGGCACTTCGGTTGGCGGTATAATTGTCGACGGAGGAAACTTTAACTGGGGCAACGGGAAATATCCTGCTTTCAGTGAGCCTAGCGACGGTTACCATGGTTTGGTATTCTGGGATGTTTTCGGAACAAACGGACCATTTGGGAATATAGCTTTCAATATCAGGGCAAGGGTTGAAGGTTTGCGCGATTTTGGCCCTGCTTTATCACCATCAAATGCATTTTTACTGATACAGGGACTTGAAACTTTATCGTTCCGCGTTCAGCGTCATGTTGATAACGCACTTGCAGTGGCAACATGGCTGGAGAATCATCCACAGGTTGAACTGGTTAATTATCCGGGACTGGCATCTTCGCCTTACAATGGGTTGGCCAAAAAATATTTACGCAATGGATTTGGCGGTGTTTTAAGTTTTGAAATTAAAGGCAGTAAAGAACAGGCCAGCAAATTTATAGATTCGCTCGAACTTATCAGTCACCTGGCAAATGTAGGGGATGCTAAAACTTTGATCATTCAACCATCGGCTACTACCCATCAGCAACTGAGCGATGCAGAACAGCTTCAGGCGGGAGTTACCCCTGGTTTATTGCGCTTGTCAGTAGGCATTGAGCATGTTGACGATATTAAAGCTGATTTACAACAAGCATTTGATAAAATTAAATAGCCTGTTTACGGAACAGAAAAAAGTTGTGCTTAGTGCACAGTGCTACGGGTCAATATATTTAATCTTGACTAAAACAATTTTATTCATGAGAACCCCCTAAGCACTC
>CAIWMA010000238.1 GCA_903913645.1 uncultured Bacteroidales bacterium
GTTATTGTATTGCTGAATGACAGCTTTCAGTAATTTGTCTCTTTGCGCCGCAATATTCTTTTTTTGTAAATATAATTCATTTGTCAATAAACTATCCTGTTCAAAATTATAAAGAGCGTTTGAGATGGTATGATCTGTCTGCCATGAATATCCGTCCTCAATTAACTGGTAGTTTCCGTTCAGGTAACTCAGGTTGAAGCGTGGTTCGCTTTTCCTTAGTAATGACCCTCCAAAAGCCACGAAAGGTTTCGGGTAATGCAGCATATCGAGTATTGTAGGCATTATGTCCGTTTGTTGGGCAACGATCCCCTGGTGCCCTAATTTGCCATTTTGTGGTTCGTAAAAAATAATCGGAATAAAATATTGCCCGACCCTGTTTTTGTAAAATGGCTGCCTTGCCTCAGAAGTGTGATCAGCTGTAATCACAAAAATTGTGTTCTGAAACCACTGCATGGTCGAAGCCTTTTCAAAAAACTTTTTTAGTGCATAATCAGTATACATTATGGTTTGCTGTATTTCCAGCGGACCTTTCCTGAACTTGTTTTTATATTTGGCCGGAACTTTGTAAGGATGATGGGATGATAAAGTGAAAACTGCCCCCATAAAAGGTTGCATTTTTGCATTCAATGTGCCTGCTATGTATTGCAGGTATGGTTCGTCCCAGATTCCCCAGTTTCCATCGAAATCTGCTTGATCCGGGTATTCGTTTTTTCCATAATAATTGTCAAATCCTGCAGATTTGCAAAATGAATCAAAACCCATGGTGCCATTTTTTCCACCATGGAAGAAAGAAGTATTATATCCTTCTGTTTCTAACAAACTTGCCAGGCTGTTAAATTTGCCTGTAGCATATTGTGAGGTTATAAAATCCTCTGTCATCCAGGTTGGCACTGACGCCAATATAGCCGGTATACCTTCAATGCTGCGTTTTCCGTTTGCAAATCCTTCATAAACAAGGCTTTTCGTAGCAAGACTGTCAAGAAATGGTGTAAAATCGCTTTTGCTGTTTCCTTGCTGATGCGTTAACGCTCCAATATGTTCAGCCGAAAAACTCTCAAGGATAATCACGAAAACATTCTTTTTCTGCATAGGAATCACCCTGCCCAGACTATCCACGCTTGAATAGTGTTTCTCCGGGTTGAAAATACCGGACATTTCTTTCTCATCTTTATAAAAACCGAGCTTTTGCAATCCTTCCTGCCCATACGACCGCATCAGCGTAAAAGCTGAATTCAGAACAACTGCTGTTTCCTGTGAAGGTGCATATTGCGACGCACTTAAAATTCCGACAGGTTTTAGTTGTACTCCCCCCCGGACACCAAGTACTGTAAGGGCAAAAAATAAAAACATGGTTAGTGTTTGAGAAAGATAATAGTGTGTAGCTTTTTGCATAACATACCTGTTCGAAATCCTGATTCGCCTGGCAACAACAACCAGGATTAGAACAGCAAACAGCAATATTAAGAGTACATACCAGTAATCGCGGATAAATTGCGGCATCATGTTGGCTGTATCATCACCAGTACTGATGTATCTGAAAATATCTATTGTCATTCGTTTCAGAGAGAAAGGGTAGTATGCAGTATCGGCGAGGTTCGGTATTAACAGGATGATATTGGAAACGTAGAAAATGATGTCGGTAATTATACTGAATACCTTTTTCCTTCTGAACCGGAACGGGATCACCAACAGGAAAATATATAAAGCATTGGTATAAAGAATGGCTACCGTGTCGAACCTCATGCCTGCAAAAGTATAGTACAGAAGTCTCGAAAGTGTAATTCCGGGAAAAAGAGAAGGGTGCAGAAAATAGATTGCCAGTCTGGTAAAAATCATCAATAGCAGCACAAGTAGCAACCGGAGCAAAAGAACAGTTTGTGGATTACCTGAATAGCGGAGTTTTTTAACAGCAGTGAGCATAGGGGCTTGTAAATATGATTTTTTGCTATGTTTTTTAAGCCTGGGATTAAAATTAATATAATTCTCCGTCGGTTTTAGCCGGCAAAAGTAAAAAAATAAGAGATGCTGTAGGGTATCTCTTTTTGAGTAGGGACTGAATTGATGATGTTTTAGTTTCAGTAATTTGGAAAAACTGTAGTCGTTATCATTTAATTCACCCTAATTGCGATAAAATTTGTCCAATTGTTTTCTACTCTGCATTTATATCCAATTCAATGTTAATTATTCAAAAAGTACCAGTTGTATTGACTAAAATTTCTGGTTTAAACACCAAATTCCAACTGATTGTTGTCCGGTTTTAAATCTAAAAGTTGGGATAATGTATTTTTTCTGGCTTGTCAAATTTCGTGCCACTAATGGAAATTTTCTGTCAATTTGTCTGCAGCCCTTGTTTATGTTAGGAAATAGATATTAACTATTAGGCTGTTAACAAAAAAAATATAAAAAAGTTACTATTAAAACCAAATATTGTGTCCAATGTGATTAATATTTGTATAATTTTGCATCAAATTAACCTCCTAAAACAAACAACACATGAAAAAACTGTTATTTTTACTCGCAGTTGCAGGTCTTACTTCATTCGCAGCTTGCAAATCAGGCGAAACTAAAGTTGAAGCTACAGCTGATACCACAGCTGTTCAAACAGCTGTTGACACAACTGCTGCTCCTGTTGCTGCTGATACAACTGTTAAAAAGTAATTTTATCCAGCCTAAGCTGGTTAATTTGTTATTTAAAAGGAAGTCTTTCAGGCTTCCTTTTTTTTATGCATTTTTGTTTCTGACAGGCTCACAATTCCTTTCATTTATTATTCTATAAAATACTGCTATCATAATTCATCCTGTAGCAATATTTTAGTATAATTCATATCCATATTCATCCCTGAAGCATCTTATCCAGCCCGGTTTAAAATATTTAAAAGAATTGGATTTATTTATTTGCTAAATTCATCTGCCAATGTACCTTTGCTGAATCTTTGTGCAGTCATTTAGTTTATTTGAACGTTTTCACAAAACATATAATTCAATAATTATGGAGTTTTTAACCGACAAATTATCCCTCGTTGGGAACAGGGGAAAAGGAATTCGCTCCGATTGTCACATCACCATGGAGTTAACCCATGACAATGGCATTCAACTCGAGCTAAAAAGCAAAGTCGAAACTATGTATGGTGCTGATATCCGGAAGCTCTTGCTCGAAATCTTAGCTTTTTACGGAATAGAAAATGCCAGGATACTTGTTGAAGATTTCGGTGCGCTTACACCTGTACTGGCAGCCAGGATGGAGGCAGCAATTAAACAATTGGTAAGTTCTGAGAAAGAATACCTGTTGCCTGTACTGAGCGAAAACATATACCAGACGGCACGCGACAGAAATCGTTTTTCACGACTCTATCTGCCGGGAAACACGCCCAGTTTAATGATTAACGCTGGCATTCATCGTCCCGACGGCATTATTCTGGACCTTGAAGATGCTGTGGCACCAGCTAAAAAATACGAAGCGCGCTTCATAGTCCGCAATGCATTAAGAAATATTGATTTTTATGGTGCAGAGCGTATGGTTCGTATTAACCAGGTTCCGGCCGGGCTAAGTGATCTTGAATTTCTGGTGCCTCATAATGTTAACCTGGTTTTAGTCCCTAAATGTGAAAGCGCTGAGCAGATCAGGCAGGTGAATGAGAAAATCAGCCTGTTAAAAGCCAAATATAATGCAAGTGGCAACATCTGGCTGATGCCCATAGTTGAAAGTGCTTTGGGAGTTCTGAAAGCGTTGGAAATTGCCCAAAGCGAAAACGTTGTGTCCATTGCTATAGGACTTGAGGATTACACAGCCGATCTTGGTACACGCCGTACTCAGGAAGGGACAGAGTCGTTCTTTGCCCGTAGCATGGTAGTAAATGCATGTAAAGCTGCAGGAATACAGGCCATTGACTCAGTTTTCAGCGATATAGCCGATATGGAAGCACTTAAAGAAACAGTTATCCGTTCAAAAGCGCTTGGCTTCGACGGAATGGGTTGTATTCACCCACGCCAGATAAGGGTAATCCACGAAAATTATGCTCCGGATGCCGCCGAAATCGAGAAGGCTAAAAAGATTGTGAATGCGTTTATCGAGGCAACTGCCAAAGGACTTGGAGTTGTGTCGTTAGGCACTAAAATGATCGATCCTCCTGTAGTTAAGCGTGCCCAGAAACTTATTGATCTGGCCATCACTATGGGCAAACTTTCACCTGAGTGGCATGAGGAATTTTTGACTCTATAGACGGAAGACGGAAGTAAGAAGTCGGAAGAGCGCCGCAGGAAGACAAAAGACAGAAGATGGAAGTCCGCAGTAATCATCGGAATAGGAGTCAAATCAATATTGTTATGACACAGGCTTCTGACTTCCGTCTTCCGACTCCCAGCCAGATAAAAAAAATAACATACTCGTCTCTTTTTTAATTGATCAGAAAGATATGTCGAAATACGATAAACTTACAGCAAATGCAGTCGGGCGTAATGTTCCGCAAATAGTTAACGGTAAGGAAGCAATTCCTTATATGGGTGTTGGTAAATACAAACCAACTGGTCGTAAATACGGACCGCTTATAAGTAGTTGTTCCGATTATCCTGAAGATGGCAACAAAATTGTACCTTCACTGAAAGATGCCTTATTAAGGGCTGGTATTAAGGATGGAATGACTATTTCAACCCATCATCATTTCCGGAATGGTGATTTGGTAGGCAACCAGATTTTTGATGCGGCTGCCGAACTGGGAATCATGAATCTTACCTGGATGCCATCTGCCAGTTTCGAATGCCATTCGCCTATGATTAAACACCTTGAGAATGGCGTAATTCACCACATCGAAGGCAGCATGAACGGAGCTTTAGGCAAATTTACCTCCGAAGGCAAAATGGCCGGGCTTGGGGTGCTTCGTTCGCATGGCGGCCGTTACCAAGCCATCCAGGATGGAGATGTGCATATTGATATTGCTGTAATTGCAGCACCTACAGCCGATTGTTTCGGAAATGCAACCGGCGACCGTGGACCTGCAGCCTGTGGATTACTTGGTTTCGCTTTAGCTGATTCACAATATGCTGACAGGGTGATTGTTGTGACGGACAACCTTGTACCGTTTCCTTGCGTTCCATGGCAGATACAGGGAAATTATGTCGATTTTGTGGTGGTTATGGATAAAGTAGGTATTCCGGAAAAGATTATTTCAGGAACTACTGAGATTACAAAAAGTCCCGACAGGTTGCTGTTAGCCGAGATGACAGCCCAGTTTTGCAAAGAAACCGGGATAGTTCACGATGGATTTTCATTCCAGGCCGGAGCAGGCGGAACAGCTTTATCTATAGGTATTTACTTCGCCGAAATGCTTCGCAAACAAGGAATGAAAGCCCGGTTTGCCCGTGGTGGAAGTAATAAATACCTTGTAAAAATGCTAGAAGACGGCCTGGTTGATTATATCCTCGATGGCCAGACTTTTGACCTGGAAGGTGTATGTTCGATGCGCGAAAATGCGAACCACCTGAATACAAGCCCGTTTACCAGTTACAATTATCATGGCAAAGGAAATTTTGCTCAATTTGTTGATGTCGTAATTCTTGGTGCTACCGAAGTGGATGTTAATTTCAATGCCAACGTAGTTACTCATTCTGATGGATACCTTTTACATGGTATAGGCGGCTGGATGAATTGCCTCTTGTCGAAATGTGTTATCCTTCCTATTCCTTTGTTCCGAGACCGTATGCCAGTTATCCGTGATGAGGTTACAACCATTTGCGGCCCAGGTGAACTTATCGATGTAATTGTCACAGAGCGTGGAATTGCAATCAATCCTTTGCGTCCCGATCTGATTGAAAAAATGAAAGGCAGCTCGTTGCCGATAAAAACTATTCACGAACTGAAAGCCGAAGCTGAAAAAATATGCGGCAAACCCCAGATAGCGCGCCTTACTGACGAAGTGATTGCCGTTATTAAATGGGTGGATGGCACTGTGATTGACTCTGTGTTCAGGGTGGATATATAAAACGCAAAAATTCCTTCTTCAGTAAAAAAAATAATGGAGTGGTTTTGGGTCACTCCATTATTTTTTTATGACTTTCAGCTCTAAAATCATCTATTTTGAGTAGTTGAAGATTGAGCCATTTTCAGGCATGCCTGCTTCTTTTTATACTTTGGGTAGGGTTTTGCATCACCCGAAAGGATTCGCGCTGTAAAAGTGGGGGCAGAAGCAATTTCTTCTCTGGATAATTAAATGACTAACTGTAAGAATATCTCTATCATGAATTAAAACTCGCGCCAGCCAGTTTTTGCAAATGCCTCATTATTTTTTTGCATTCAGGCTTAAAATTGATTACTTTCGGACACCATTTTAAAATTAAAAATATGAAAAAGAGCATACTTCTCATTGCCTTATTCATTGTTGGATTAAGCGCCCAACTCCAGGCTCAAACTGTATATGTTGCTTCAACAGGTGATAAGAAGTATCACAAAAAGGATTGTGAGTATCTGAAAACAGGAGAGGTTAAATCTATCAGTATGGCTGACGCCAAAAGCAAAGGATATACTCCATGCTCTGTTTGCTTTAACGGTGCCCCCATAAAAGCAGCTACTGAAACAAAGACAACTATGAAGAAAGAACCCGTCACATCAAAAGCTGAAAACCAAAAGGAAGCTGCTAAAACCAGTATGGCAGATAAAAAAGAAGCTGACAAAGCCAAAGTTGAAGCAAAGAAAGAAGCCGACAAAACAAAATTGGAAGAAAAAAAAGAAGCTGACAAAGCAAAGAAAGAAGCGGAAAAAACCAAAATAGCAACAAAAAAAGAAGCTGACAAAAATAAAGCTGAAGCAAAGAAACAAGCTGAAAAAACCAAATTAGCAGCAAAAAAAGAATCTGAAAAAGCAAAGAAAGAAACTGAAAAAACCAAGCTGGCGCAAAAAAAAGCAGCCGAGAAAGCCCGGATAGACGCTAAAAAGGAAGCTGATAAATCTAAGGCAGCAGCAAAAAAAGAAGCTGAGAAGGCTAAATCAGAAGCAAAGAAAGAAGCAGATGCTAAGAAAAAAGCTGCAGAGAAGAAACCGAAATAATTCGGTTTGGTGAAAAAATAAATCGTTTGGAGTGATTTATTTTACAAATTATTATACCTAAAAACAGAGGTTAACTTGACATTATTTTTTATTTAATCCCTATTTACTTTCTGCATAATTATAGCTTAATTTTAGAGATATTACTTGAATTGTATTGTTTAATTGTTGCCATCTCTTTATATTGCTATTAATCAGATTGATACACCATTAAATCTTCCCTGATCATGTTTAAAAAACTATTCCTTTTCGCACTGCTGGGCGTTGTGTTTTCGTCGTGCAGTAATTTTAACTCGGTTAAAGTAAAGAAAACCAATTTTGAGAATGAAGTTTTGCGTGCGCAGAACCTTGTTTTTACTTTTAACAAGGAATTGTTGCCCGATACAGGATTGATCAATAAATGGGATACAACTCAGTACATAAGTTTCGAGCCTAAGATTCCCGGGAAATTTATGTGGACAGGGAAATCAGAGCTCACTTTCTCGCCTCTAGGGGCATTGCTCCCGGCTTCCGATTATAAAGCAACTCTCAACACCGATTTAACTAAATTCAGTCAGGCTAAATACAGCGTCGACGATGAGCCAGTATTGTTTCATACACCATTTCTTGCAATCAGCAGTATAAACAGTTTCTGGTCACTTAGTGAAGATATGGCTAAGCAGGTGGAAGTTAGATGCCAGGTGAATTTCAACAATCCTGTTTCTCCTTCAAAGCTGAAACCATTGCTCAAACTTCTGGTTTCCGGAAAAGAAATGCCATACAGGATCATTACCCAAAACGATGCGGAAGTTATTGAAGTTGCATTTGCCTATGATTCGCAGTCTGCTGACAAGGAAACAAAAGGTGAAATGATTGTAGCCAAAGGACTTGCTTGTACCGGCGGAAATACAGTAACAAAGGATGAGATAAAAAGTGATTTCCTGATTCCATCCAAAGATAAACTTACCATAACCAACACAGAATCTGGTTTCGACAACGGGAAAGGATTTATTGATGTATTTACTTCGCAGCCGATAGTTGCCGAGGGTCTTAGCAGGTTCATTTCCACTGATCCGCCGCTGAATATTGAAACGGAATTGCTAACCAATGGTTTCAGGATAAAAGGAGAATTTCTTGGCTCTCAGACTTATACTCTGAAAATAAATAAAGGTGTGAAAAGCCTTTTTGGGCGTGAGCTTGAGGAAGATTTTGTTTCTGCTATTTCATTTTCTGATCCTTTGCCGAACATTTCATTTACTGAAAAAAATGCTGTTTACCTTTCCACAAAAGGCGAACGTAATCTTGGCGTTAACATTATTAATGTGGCAAAAGTGAAGGTTTCAGTTTTTAAAATATTTGAAAACAATATCCAGCATTATATGCGGCAGGGTAAGGGTTGGGAATATAATTATGATGAAGAATCGGAAGAGTATAACGATAACAGCACCTGGTCTTTCGACGAAAATTTCGGAAAGCCTGTAATGACCAAAGAAATACAAACCCGCTCGCTTCAGAAATCTGGGAATATTTCGTTGCTCAATCTCGATTTGAACGAACTCAATTTTAATGATTCATATAAAGGGCTATACATTGTAAAAGTTGAGTCTTCGGATCGCAAATACATACAGGACGCGCAGTTGCTTTCTTTGTCTGATCTTGGTCTTATTGTAAAACAAGGATCTTCGGATGTGATGGTTTTCGTTAATTCGCTTCGCGATGCCACGCCTGTAAAAGGAGCAAGGCTTGATTTTGTCAGTTCCAATAACCAGAAAGTTTACTCTACTGTTACCGATAACAATGGAGTTGCAATTTTTAAAAATGCAAAACAGGTTGCCGCTGGTTTTACCCTCAGTATGGTTTCAGCGCGTTATGAAAACGATTTTAATTTCGTGCTTTTTGACAAAACGCATGTAGAAACTTCACGCTTCGACGTAGGTGGCAAACGCACCGATAATATTAATTACGATGTATTTATCTATGGCGACCGTGATCTGTACCGTCCAGGCGATACGGCACATATTAACACTATCGTTCGCACTCCGCGTTGGGAGGTGGTAAATGGTCTCCCGGTAAAAATAAAACTCCTGGCACCGAACGGCCGCGAATATATGAACCAGCGTTACCAGCTCAATGCCTCAGGTGCTGCGGAATCCCAGTTTATTATTCCACGCCAGGCTATGACCGGAACTTATGTGGTCGAGGTTTATGCAGGAAATGATGTATTGCTGGCTTCGCGTAGAATTTCAGTCGAAGAATTTGTCCCCGATCGCATTAAAGTAACTGCCAAAACCAATAAATCCGTTTACCTGCCTGCCGAACCGGTGAAACTAGATCTGCTTGCGGAAGATCTTTATGGCAATCTAGCAGCCGGAAGACGTTTTGAAACTGAATTGCGCTTAAAACGCAAACAACTCACATCAAAAGCGTTGCCCGAATATTCGTTTAATATAGAAACGAAAAATATGCCTGTTCTTGCATCAATTGTTCAGCAAGGGAATACAGATGCCGAAGGAAAGGCTTCAAGCGTTTTGCAGTCGGCAGCATACCGCGACATCGGTTTGCTCGAAGGTAAAATTTTTACCACAGTATTTGACGAAACAGGCAGACCTGTTAACCGCCTGAACGTGGTCGAAATTCCAACTCAGCAGGTTTACTTTGGAATCAGGTATTTCGACTCGTGGCTTTCGACCCGAAAAGCATTGAACCTCCAGTTTGCAGCTGTTGATCGCACAGGTAAAGTATTAACCGGCGCACAGGCCAGGATCGTCATTATCAATTATAAATATGAAACGGTAATCGAAAAACAGTACAGCCGGTATAACTATGTTTCGCAGAAAAAGGAGAAGGTTGTTCTTGATAGAGAAATGAATATCAAAGGTTCAGGAACAGCTGTGCCTTTTGTGCCTGTAGAATCGGGCGAATACGAAGTTCGTATTATGGCTCCGGGAAGCGAGAATTATGTTTCGAGAACATTCTATGCTTATGGATGGGGCGATACCGATTTTTCGTCATTCGAAGTTAGCCGTGAGGGTGAAGTAACAATCACCCCTGATAAAACGCTTTATGCTCCGGGCGACAAAGCAAAGTTGTTGTTTAAATCTCCATTCGACGGTCAGTTGCTCGTTGCCATTGAGCAGGATAATGTTCTGAGCTATAAATTCCTCAACCTGGTAAATAAATCGGCCAGCATGGAACTGACCATTACCAAAGATCATTTGCCAAACATTTATATTGACGCCACAGCTTTCCGTAAATCGGTTGATATGTCGATTCCTTTAACGGTTGCTCACGGCATTGTTTCACTTAAAGTGAATGATGCTTCAGCGAAACTGAATGTTGCTATCTCGGCTCCCGAAAAGTCCAGGTCAGGAATCAAGCAGACTTTTATGGTAAAAACTGCTCCGGATGCGGAAGTTACTATAGCAGTGGTTGACGAAGGAATTCTCCAGATCACTGATTACAAAACACCGGATCCGTTCAGTTGGTTTTACCAGAAACGCGCTTTGGGAGTCAATTCCTACGATGTATATGCTTTGTTATACCCGGAACTGAAACGTTCGTCAAGCCCTGCCGGTGGCGAAGCTTTCGATCTCTCAAGGCGGATTAATCCGTTAACCGGTGATAGGGTGAAACTGATTTCGAAATGGAGTGGAATCCGTAAGGCAAGTTCAGCCGGCGAATGTTCATTCAGTATCGATATTCCTCAATTCTCTGGCGCGCTTAGAGTAATGGCAGTGGCATATAAAGGCCGGCAATTTGGTTCGGCCGAAAAAACCATGAAAGTTGCTGATCCTGTAATCATCAGCATGTCGTTGCCACGGTTCGTGAGCCCCGGCGATAACTGTGTAGTTGCCGTTTCAATGACAAATACAACCGATAAAAGCGGGAATGCGACAGTTCAGTTGAGTGCCTCAAGTCCAGCAACAGTTGCTGGTAAAAATTCTGCTTCAGCGAGTCTGAAACCTGGTGCCGAACAGGTGGCTTTATTCACTATAAATTCGGATAAAGGCATTGGCGTGGCTACAATAACAGCCACCGTAAATGCTCTGGGGCAAAAGTTTACCCAGCAGATTGAACTCCCTGTTCGCCCGGCTGGTGACTTAACATTTATTACCGGATCGGGATTGGTTGCAGCAGGTTCAGCAAAAACATTTAAAACCACCGGCGACTTGTATCCAAAAGGTGTGAAATCGGCATTGATATTGAGTAAATCACCTGCAATTGAGTTTGCCAAAAATCTCGATTACCTGGTACGATATCCTTATGGATGCCTTGAACAGACAGTATCAACGGCTTTCCCTCAATTGTACCTGGCAGATATTACCAAACTATTTCCTTCAGTTGCAGGCCGTAATTACACGCAGGGTGGTTCACCGGGATATAATGTACAGCAGGCAATATTGAAAGTTGAATCTATGCAGTTGTACAACGGAGGCCTGTCGTTGTGGCCAAATGGCGGAAGTGCCGATTGGTGGGCTTCGGCATATGCAACTCATTTCCTCATCGAAGCAAAAGAAGCCGGATATGAAGTAAATAAAAAGGTTCTGGACGGTGTGCTCAGGTTTTTAACTCAAAAAGTTAAAGAGCGGGAAATGGAAACGTATTTCTATTTTGAAAATGGCGTTCGCAAATCCAGGAATGTTCCGCGGCGTGAGATTCTGTACTCAGTTTATGTTCTCGCATTAGCTGATAATGCACCTGTTTCTACTTTGAATTATTACAAGTCGTTATCGTCTGAATTATCTTCTGAAGGACAGTACTTGCTGGCCTCCGCATTTATGCTTGCCGGTGATGTAAAGAGTTTCAGAAGTGTTTTGCCTAAATCTTTCGGCAACGAAAAAGTAATAAGTGAGTTTGGCGGTTCTTATTCCTCATTCTTGCGTGACAAGTCTTTAGCTTTAAATGCTTTGCTTGAGGCAGATCCCAATAATCCGCAGGTGAACGAGTTATTAAAAAGTATTTCGTTTGAAATGAAAAATGCCCGGTATTATTCAACCCAGGAAACGGCATTTGCACTGCTGGCAATCGGTAAACATGCACGCAAAGCAGCGGCTTCGGATGTTTCGGCTGTAATTTCATTGGATGGAAAAGTGGTTGGCAATTATATTAACAAAGACTTACAGTTGCCAGTTGATCTCAATAACAAATCTGTAACAATTACCACCAAAGGGAAGGGCGCGCTTTACTATTATTATGAATTGTCGGGTATAAAAATTACGCCGAACGTTGCGGATGAAGACAATCACCTGAAAGTCCGCCGACGTTTCCTGGATCGGGATGGGAATCA
>CAIWMA010000239.1 GCA_903913645.1 uncultured Bacteroidales bacterium
ACAAAACTTGTAGCAAGATTTGCTATTATTGCCATCTGGACTTCGAAAGCTCCGATTTTTTTTCCAAGGTATTCCGGTGTTCGACCAACCATAAGGCCGGCAATAAATACTGTTAAGATTATAAAGACTACCATTCCGTAAAGCCCCGCTCCTACTCCTCCAAAAATTACTTCGCCAAGCATAATATTAATCATTGCTACCATTCCCGAAAGTGGTGAAAGACTGTCGTGCATCGCGTTCACGGCACCGCAGGAAGCATCGGTAGTTACAACTGAGAATAACACACTGTTGGTTATGCCGAAACGGGTTTCCTTACCTTCCATTAGCGGTAAATGCCCGAAAACCGGGTTAGCTGAATATTCAGCAAATAAGGAAATGCCCAACCCCACAAGGAACAAAAACATCATAGCGGCAAAAATTGTCCAGACCTGCCGGCTGGATTTAACAAATCGTCCATATGTAAAAGTTAAACCTGCAGGAATAAGAAATATGGCAATCATTTGCAGAAAATTGCTGAATGGGGTGGGATTTTCATAAGGATGAGCCGCATTGGCATTAAAAAATCCTCCTCCATTTGTACCAATTTGCTTAATGGCAATTTGTGACGCTGCCGGTCCCATCGGGATCACCTGGTGTGTTCCCTGTAAAGTATTGACTGTTTCGTATGAATGGAAATTCTGAACAACTCCCTGGCTTACTAATATAATTGCAAACAGTATTGAAAGAGGTAAAAGCACATATATAGTGGCACGGGTAAGGTCGACCCAGAAATTTCCTATTTTGTCGGTAGTTTTCCTGGAAATGCCACGCATTAATGCAATTACTACTGCTATTCCGGTAGCGGCGCTTACAAAGTTCTGAACGGCAAGCCCTGTCATTTGCACAAAATAGCTCATGGTTGTTTCCCCTGCATATCCCTGCCAGTTGGTATTAGTAACAAAGCTGATAGCCGTATTAAAGGCTGAATGCCACGAAACATTTTGCAGGTTAGCCGGGTTCAAAGGCAGATGTGCCTGCAAGACTTGTATCAGAAATAGAAACAGGAATCCAACCAGGTTAAACGCCAGCAAACCGAAGGTGTATGATTTCCAGTTTGTTTCTTCCTCCGGATTTATTCTGATGAATTTGTAAGTCAACTCTTCAAGCCATCCGAAAACCGGAACCATAAAATGTTTTTCACCCATAAATACTTTGCCCATATAGGTTCCTAAAATGGGCGTAATGCTGGTTATTAGGGCCAAAAACAAAGCGATCTGAAGAAAATCCTGTATTGTCATTGCAGTATATTTTATATTATTTGTCTGGCTTTAGAAAATTAGTGTTTGCCTGCATGCATTAGAAACCTTGGAATTGTTTCTATAAAAAAAACACTAACCTTAATTTGCTTGCTATTTGATCCGGTTTCCGGATTTATTAGTTTTATCCCGCGATAAGGCCATGTAGAGTAGCACGAGAAATGCAATAAAAGCAACTATCATAATTCCGGAATCGGAATACATTTCCATAGGTGTTTTTCCCCTGGCTAATACGGCCTGTACTACCAGAAAAATGTTGATTAATGTTGTCATATCCCTTTATTAATAGGATACAAAATTATTCCGGAATCTATAAAGGTTTTATAAGGATTTTCTTTGGGATATAAAGATTTCGTAAAGAATCGGTTAAGCTTTTGAATGATATTTTCCATTTAAACCAATGAATCGCCTGGAGTGATTTTCGTTGCATGTATGTCATCAGAACTTTTCAGGCTTAATAAGCGAATAAGCCAGGTATCCAAGGATAATCAATGCTATTAAAGCACCAATGGCATATCCTGCCGGGCTATTCATTTCAAAAGATTTGGGGGTCGTCCAGTAGAAATGTCCATAGCCTTACATCCCAGAGATAAAAGACTAATGGATATAGATAATTGTGGAAAAGCGTTATGCGATTCATTACAAGGGTATCTGTATGATAATGACCAGCAAGTCTGGAAGCTGACCATTGAACGTGCCGAAAAGATTAAGGGCGGAGGCTGTGTAGTGACCGTCAAAGAATATAGTAAGCATGATTAACGCCCGAGGTGGTAAAATTCAATTATAGCTGTAAGTTATTGATTTGCAAGGCTTATTTACGGTGCAGAGC
>CAIWMA010000240.1 GCA_903913645.1 uncultured Bacteroidales bacterium
TACAGACAAAATTTGATTTTTGGCATGAATTTCAATCCTTTTAAAAAGAATATCACTTACAACAAAATACGAAATAACTGCTATGGTAGTGGTTATCCAAGCGTTAGCAGCAATCCTCCCTATACCCGGAACATTGACTTCCTTAGCTAACGAGACCGAAAAAATTGAATTATTTACTAGCATATAAATTACTTATATTCAATACATTGAAAAAACGTTAGTCAGAAGCTCAAAAAAAACACAAACTATGAAACGATTTGACACATTTTGGGAAAGATTTTGGGCAATCGCCATTGACGGTTTTATTTTGAATACGGTATTACAGATTCCGAAATTCTTTTCATTTCCTTTTTTTTCAACAAGTGGTATAATATTAGCATTAGTTGTAAGTAATCTTCCGTATATCTATGCAGTGCTTATGCTCGGAAAATATGGACAGACAATTGGAAAGATGATTATGAAAGTAAAAGTCGTGGACAACGTAACGGAAGACTCAATTAACTACTCCCAATCATTCATGCGAGAAATAGTTCCAATAGTTCTGGTTACTACTTCCATAATCTTAAACTTTATTTTATTCAGTGACGTTGACTTCGAAAATTTTAAAGTATCGACTTTAGGATATATTTTGATTTTTTTTCCATCAGGAATGCTTGCGATTTGGTCAATTCTTGAAATTGTGACAATGTTATTCGATGACAAAAACAGAGCAATTCATGACAAAATCGCTGATACAGTTGTAATACTAACCGACATAAAATAGACAGAAAAATAAAGCCTGCTGCCAATCGAGTAGACGGCCCCGCCAGCAAATACTGACGGGGTACGCCTCTCACAAACCTGTATCCCGATTCAGCTTTTTCAACCCTTGTAATATACTTCTGAAATAGCTACGCTTATATCAAAGCATTTATCTGATTTTAAGCTGGCTTTCAGTCTGAAAATCGCAGCAGTGGAGGTTATTAGACGGACTGCCGTTATGCACATTATATGACTACCGATTTTAAATTTTAATTATGCTGCAAAAAAAAGACTTATTCAAAATTTTAGTTTCATTATTAATCCTATTTAGTTGTTCAGCAAACAAGACTAAACAACTTGAAAACAGCTTTGGAAGTTTTGATTTATATGGGAATACTATTGTTTTTTCATATTTGAATAACAGTATCGGGTCTTTATTTATCTATTCTTTAACAGACAATTCGTGCAAACAGATAACAAAGCAAACTTTCGGCAGGGACAATTTCCCGATCTTTTCTAGCGATGGCAAACAGGTTTTATATGTTAGTTATCCAAATCTTGACAGCAAAAATGGATTCATCAATATTATAAATTTAGATACTAAAGAAATAGATACAATTATACGTAACGAACCACTACTATTAGAAGCATGCTTTTCGAAAAATAACAGATTTGTTTACTATTTAAAAGCAAGCGAAGTGTCAAACTATTCGCCAATTGCAAGACAACAACCTCATGGGATTGACATATTTGCAATAGAGATTTCAACAAAAAAAACAAAACAAATTACTTCTTTTCAAGGATATTCTTTACAAACATTAACTAAAACATATTCCGATACTTTATTAGCCATAAATAATTTTGAGCCAGATGTTATGGGTATGGGATTATTGTCAATCAACGATGGGAAATTTGTAAGGTATAAATTTCAGAATGACCCAAGACATGAAGTAAATTCTTACTATTTTCCAATCTCCGTTTTCCAAGATTCTTTATTATATCTAGCTCCTTATGAGATATATAAACATGATTTTTCGAAAAATGAGAGCACTCTGATTTTAAGATGTCCTAATAATCAAGACTTTGGTCAAATAAGAGTAGACGACAATTGGAGTAATTTATATTTTACTAAAACAAGTAGTGGAATATTTCAATATAATATTCTAAAGAAAGAATTGAAGCAATTAACCATCAACATAAAAAATAACTACACACAATAACGCTATAACGCTTTTTAAAAAAACAGAATATTCGACTATGATTAGAAAATATTGTGACTCGATAATTATCTCGATTCTTTGGATTTTCTCCATTTATTCCGGAATTTTGGTTACGACAGGACAATTCGAAATTGGATTCCAAAACTACATCGGATACGTTTTGCTAATCTTAATAACTGCATTACGCTTCTTGAAAGTGAGGAAAATCAAGACAATTTTGGGGGTCTTCCTGATTATTGGTTCACTCAACCTGATTCAGTTTACTTGCTCAACAGTCACTTTCTTTCTTTCATGGACACCTCCTGGACAAACTTTCTCCATTGGAATCCAGCCCATAAGTTTATTCCTGCTGGTATTCCTGGTGCTTGCCAACTTCTCATACATTTCGGAGACAATTCTTGACTTGTTTTCGGGTGATCCGAAAGCAGACCTGGAACGACAGAAACTGCTTGATGAGCATTATTACCAGCAACTCAGACCGCTTGCCAATGACAAATTAAAAGAGATTTTTGACAATAAAAGTGAATATCCTTACGAACAATTTAAAGCAGCTCACAGGCTGTTAATAGAAAGAAAGGCAATTTACTAAACCACTATCACCAAAAACACTTTTGCTTTCTGCTGCCATGAAAGATTCATTCTAAAATTCAATATAGCCCTACTTGTCAGAAATACTTCAGCTACTGAAATAAAAATCACTAAAATTCATAAATTCCAGGTTTTGCCTGACCAGGAATTTTGAAGTTCATCAAGGACAACTTCCTTTTTTTGATTTAGCCCGCCGTTTTTGCTATTTCAGATGGTCCCAATACCATTTTATAGAATGTTCCAAACCCTGGCGCAGGTTAAATTGCGGATCGTATCCTAGCAAGCCTGAAGTTTTGGCTATGGATGCCAGCGAATGTGGAATATCGCCCTGGCGCGGATCGGTATAAACAGGATCTATCTTTGAAATTTCAGGATCAAACTTTGAGAGCCCTTCCCGCAGAAAAACATATAATTCATTAAGAGTCACGCGATCGCCAAAAGCAACATTATAAGCCGTATTATAAGCTTCAGGATTTATTACAACAGCAGCGCGAAGGTTAGCCTGAACCACATTTTCGATATAGGTAAAGTCGCGCGTCTGACTGCCATCGCCAAAAATTACCGGGGCTTCGTGTTGTATTAACGCTTTTACAAAGCGTGGAATTACGGCAGCATATTGTCCATCCGGATCCTGCCGGCGACCAAATACATTAAAGTAGCGCAATCCCAGGGTTTCCATTCCATATAATTCGCCGAAAACTTTTGCGTAAAGCTCATTTACTTTCTTGGTAACAGCATAGGGCGAAAGCGGGTTACCAGTATTTTCCTCAAATTTAGGCAAAGCAGGATGATCGCCATACACCGACGAACTCGAAGCATATACAAAACGTTTAACGCCTGCGTCACGGGCAGCGGTGATCATATTCAAGAAACCGGAAACATTAACATCGTTTGA
>CAIWMA010000241.1 GCA_903913645.1 uncultured Bacteroidales bacterium
ACGATATACTGCAACAGCGCCTGATTGTCGGGTTTATTGTAAGCCGGAAATCTATTCAGAATAATCTTATTCAATAACCTTTAAACTTCGTAATATATAGATTGCGGCTTCATAATTTGTATCATTCTGTTTCGGGTCATCCCAGTATAGTAATTGTACAGTAAAACTCGTCAGCATTATCGGATCCTGGTATCCGCCGACTATCAAGTGCATCAATTTCCCATCCTGCGTTGCAGTGCAGTTCGCTTCATAACCATCCAATCCATTCTGATCGTCAATTGCTGATTCTTTTATTATGATTTTGTCGGTGCCTGGCGTGTCATCAAGAGCGTTTTGACAAATGTCCATTGGATACAAATCTTCATAGTCATCCGAAGCCTTAATGCTCATTGTAAAAACAGCTCCTGATGCTATATAAGTGCCTTCATCATTGGTAGTTATCGTGAAGTCGGTGGGTGCCTTAAAAGAAATGCCATAAGAATCCCATACCATATCAGTCCACTGTGCACTGGACGGTTTTATAAGACCACATGAAACGAATAAAATTAATAAGACAATTAGCCGGGACTTTTTCATAAGGATAACTTTTTATAATCAACGAATGAATTGTAACGAGTTTAAACTCCGGGTATTCACGATGTAAATCTAATAAAAAAACCACCAATTTGAATCCCGTTTCATTTAATAATTTAATCTTAAGCACTAATTTGTCAGGGTTTGGCGGGCAGCCGAACATAATTCAGCTGAACATTTTTGTGTCATACTTTGTTTTTACGCAATATTCTTCAGTCAAAGTTATTTTTTTTACTCCAATTAGAGGATATGTAGTGTGGGAGGATAATTTCTCTGAATAATTCTATACGCTTGGACAATTTACTTTACCGGAAACTCCTGAAGCATTCAAAAATGAAGATAATCTCTTTTTGAAATGAGATCAAAAAATTCCGTTTCATTTAATCCGGTATTGCCGGATACAGCACTTCACTTATTTAAACAGCCACAAAAATGCACAAAGTCCATATAAACACGCATATCAAAAATCACTACACTAAAGCTCAGCTTTTCGAGGATATTCTCGAGCGGCTCAAAATTCAGGGAATTGATCCGGATAGCATTTCCCGGAGCGATCTTAGTGGTGTCGATGAATTTCATGTCAGGGGAGCAGAAGTCTCCAGGGAAATTGCCAGGGAAATAAATCTCAATGGTAGTCGGGTTTTAGATGTTGGCTGTGGAATCGGAGGGCCTGCCAGGATGCTCGCCGATGAATTTAATTGTGAAGTTACCGGCATTGATATGAGCCACGATTTTATACTTACGGCGCGTAAATTATCGGCACTTGTCGGGCTGGGAGAAAAAACAGAATTTATACAGGGTGATGCGCTGGAATTACCTTTTGGGAACGGCTTATTTGATATAGCCTGGACTCAGCATGTGCAAATGAATATTAATGATAAAGCCACGTTTTATTCCGAAATATCAAGAGTGTTAAAGGAGAATGGCATATTTATCTATTATGATATATTCAGGACCGGGAAAGAAGAGCTGGATTTCCCGGTTCCATGGGCAAACGATCCTTCAATAAGTTTCCTGGGAACCATTCTCAATATGGATACGATACTTAGAAATCTTGGATTTGCAAAAATCCAAACCACCGATCAGACGGAAAATGCCATCGGGTTTTTTGCAGCCATGTTCGAAAGAAATAATAAAATCGGGCACAAAAGGTTAGGCCTTGATTTATTGATGGGGGATACAACCCAGGAAAAATTCGGCAACCTGCTGAAAGGACTTAAAGAGAACAAAATAGTACTTCAGAGTGGTATTTACAGAATTAAATAATCATTCTCCTTTAATGAATAAGCCGGTTGATTTTTATGCATGAACTTTTATACTAAAGGATTGAATAAATATACACACATTCATGCTCTTCGATATATTTTTTCAAAGCCATGACAAATAAAAATATTTTATAATATGTTGTTTATGAATTACATTGCTATTTAAAAGCCGAATTTATTTATTCAGTATTTTACTTAAAAAGCATTAAAACGCTCCGAAATACTGTATAATATGTTGAGTATATAAAAATAGGCCGTATTTTTGTACCCACAAATACAATTTGTATGTCAATCATTTCTTCAAACAGCATTATTAACCTCCTCGTCCTTCTACTTTGGAAAATCCAGGTGGGTTAGGAATGTTGTTTAGCAAAATATAAACAGAAAGCCTCTCTCACTTGAACTGAGAGGGGCTTTTTGATGTTAAGTCAGTTATTGAATTAACATAAATTAATGAAACAGTTCAATCATTTTAGATGCAAAAGTGTTTATAAATAGCAACTTTAATTTTTTCAGACTCTGATTAACTGATAATTGAATTGCTGATCATGAAAATGCCATCAAAAACTAAAAAATCAAAATGCAGAATCCACTACGCAGCGATACTTCAACCAGAGGCCGTAAAATGGCAGGAGCCCGAAGCCTTTGGCGTGCAAACGGAATGAAAGAGGAGCAATTCGGCAAGCCACTTATTGCCATTGCCAATTCGTTCACACAATTTGTACCGGGTCACGCGCATTTGCATTCGATCGGGCAGTACGTTAAAGGACTGATCGAAGCACAGGGCTGTTTTGCCGCCGAATTCAATACCATTGCCATTGACGATGGCATCGCTATGGGTCACGACGGAATGTTGTACTCACTGCCTTCACGCGATCTGATCGCCGATAGTGTCGAATATATGGTAAATGCGCATAAAGCCGATGCTTTGATCTGCATCAGCAACTGTGATAAAATTACTCCCGGTATGCTTATGGCTGCCATGAGGCTTAATGTGCCTACCATTTTTGTTTCCGGCGGACCGATGGAAGCCGGCATTATGGGCGACCGCAAACTCGACCTGGTAGATGCTATGGTGATGGGCGCGGATGACAGCGTCAGCGATTCTGATCTTGCTACAGCAGAACAATCAGCCTGCCCGACCTGTGGTTCCTGTTCAGGCATGTTTACCGCCAACAGCATGAACTGCCTCACTGAAGCTTTGGGTTTATCACTTCCCGGAAACGGAACCGTTGTTGCTACGCATGTCAACAGGCTGAAACT
>CAIWMA010000242.1 GCA_903913645.1 uncultured Bacteroidales bacterium
AAATCCCGAACATGGATTAGAGAGAAGTATTTCAAATACATTGGTCGTCAAACTTGGAGGTTTGCAGCAATGTGTGGTAAGAATGTTCAGGTTGCAATCTTTAAAGCAGGTAGTACTCCAATTGTCAGGTTCAAGCTGATAAAAGGTGATGCTAATCCTTACGATGAAGAATGGAGCAATTATTTTGCTTCCCGTGGGAAGAAAGTTTATAAATTCCCGCAATAACCTGTCTGATGTTTTCAGATTTGTTGCCGTGTGATTGAATTCGCATTCAGAGAGCTTGAGCTGTATGCGGTGAAAGCCGCACGTACAGTTCTTAGGGGACTTGGCGGTAGCAATACCGCCCGGTTACCCGACCCGGTGGTGGAGTGCGCTTTTTTCCTGGCGTGCCACGGTGTATTTGCTTTTTTCTGCAAATACCATGACAGGAAAAAGCGCATATAGCCATCCGGCACAGCCTGCGCGGGATAGAGGAATAACCAACAGGATGTGAATGAGGATAAAACTTTTTGATCAGATGCACCTTAAACGTTAAGGCACTATTAAAGAATTATAGGCTAATGTTATATAAAAGGGTAACCTAATATCCTGGTAATTGAAAATGCGAATAATCAAACCTTTTTTTGAGAATGGAAGATATAACGGATGACAAAAAACATACAATAAAATTATCATTTTAAGTTGACTACCAGCATCAAATTCCTCTATTACAAATCAGCCGAATCCTTTGTTACTTCTGTTATTCCCTTTGCCTGGGCATATTTTGACGGAAGCATTTTAAAATATTCTGTAAAGCATTTGGTAAAGTAGGATCTGCTTATAAATCCAACCTCAAATGCAACCTCCGATACATTAAACTCCCCTTCTTTCAGGAGTTTTGCTGCTCTTTTTATTCTGAAGTCGCGGATAAATTCTTTAGCTGACTGCCCTGTTAAAGCTAAAATCTTTCGGTACATGGATGAACGGCTCATTCCCAGTTCACGGGCAAAATCATCAACAGAAAATTCTACATCTGAAAGATTGTTCTCAATTATTCTTATTGCTTTATCAATAAACCTTTGATCGATTGAGGATAACTCAAGCTGTTTGGTATCAATTTCAACAGCATTTTTGAACCTTGCTTTCAAGTATTTTCTTTCTCTGAGTAAATTCTTAATCCTTGCATCTAAAATGCTCAAATTGAATGGCTTGGTTATGTAATCATCTGCATTGGTATTCAAGCCTTCCAACTGCTGCTCTACACTGGCTTTGGCTGTTAACAGGATGATAGGAATATGACTGGTTTTTATGTCGTGTTTAAGCTTTTCACAAAGTTTTAGTCCGTCCATACGCGGCATTACAATGTCCGAAACTATTATATCCGGCATAGTTTCCAAGGCTATTTCAATCCCTTCAATTCCATCTTCTGCAAGCTCAATTTTGTAATCAGATGAAAATGAATTTCTTAATGACAAACGAAGATCTTCGTTATCTTCAACAATCAGTAATAATGGTCTGTCTTTGACCTCTTTAATTGATTTGGTATCAACCTGTAATACATTTGTCGTGGTAACACCCATATAAATTTTTGCATTAAATGTGGGATCATCCATCATATCCTGAGGAACATATAACTTTTCAAGTTCCGGATTCGTTACCGGTAGTTGAATACTAAAACAAGTCCCATTATTTTCAATACTATCAACGAAAATCCGTCCAAAATTTAATTCTAGCATTTCTTTAGCAATAGATAAACCTAAACCTGTTCCACGGTTTTTCTTCGAGTTTTTATGCCCTGCCTGGTAAAAAGGGTCAAATATTTTCTGCAATTCGTCTTTCGATATTCCTGGCCCATTGTCTTTTATATCAACCTGAATCAGGTTTCCAGACTTCTTTTGTTGTGTGGGTATTTGCTTTATTATTATTTCAATTTTGCCGCCTATTTGCGTGTATGAAAAGGCATTGGAAAGAATATTCCAATATACTTTTTCCATCATGGAATGATCGAAATACAATTCAATCTGCTCAATCTCTGTAGCGAAAGAATAATCGATTTGTTTTTCTCCTGAAAGTGGGATCAACGCGTCATAGATGTGCCTTACAAAGGCAATGTAGTCATATTTACCCGGCACTGCAGCCATCATGCGGTTTTCTATTTTCCTGATATCCATGATTTGGTTTACCAGCCTGAGAAGTATGTTTACATTTTTCTCCGCCATTTCAACAGGCTTCAGTTTTCCCCATTCCTGCCCTGCTTTTTCCTTCAATTGATTTAACGAAATCAAGATAAGGGTAAGCGGTGTTCTGAAATCGTGGGAAATATTGGTGAAGAAATCAAGTTTTGCCTTGTTTACTCCTTCAATTTTTTCCAGCTCAAGCTTGTCGATCAGTGTTTTGTGTTTCAGTTTCATTTGAAGACGGCTGATCCTGGAAAGACTATACACTAATAAGAAAACGAAGAAAATATATGTAACAAAAGCATACCAGCTAAACCACCAAGGCGAGCTTACCTTAATCGTTATTTTAGCTTCTGCAGGGTTCCATACTCCATTGCCATTTGAACCCCTGACTTTAAACGTATAGTCTCCAGGCGGAATGTTGGTATAGTTTACTATATTACGTGTTCCGGAATTTATCCATGTTTTATCGAAACCTTCTAATTTATATTGGTACTGGTTTTTTTCGGGGGAGATGTATGAAAAAGAAATAAATTCGATTGAGAAATTTCGCTCCAGGTAAGTAAGTTCCAGGTGATCCCTGTTTATCAAACTATTTTCTGCCGATGGATTCAGAAGGTTATCCAATGCTGGCGCTCCTGTATAATACGATACTATTTTTACCTGTGGTATATAGTTAGGCTGGCTGATTTCTTGTGGGTCAAAGATATTAAGCCCATGTAAATCGCCATAAAACAACAAACCCTGAGAATTTTTAAATCCACTCTTTTCGGAAAATGTGCTGCCAAGGAAACCATCACTTTTATTATATTGATTGATAACTTTATCAACTGGGTTTATTTTTACCAATCCTCCATTGGTGGTAACCCAGGCCTGTTGTTTATTGTCAAACTGAATGGATAAAATGAAGTTATTAGGCAATCCATCTTTCATGAATAATGAATAAAATGGAGGATTGGCTTTATATTTATCTGCGTTTTTAAGTATACTAAGGCCATTTGTAGTTCCTATCCATAAATCACCATTGTAAGCCTCAGTAATACAAATAATAGAATTGTTGCTTAGTCCATTCCTGTTGTCTTCACTATGAATAGCCTGAAATTCGACAGGGCCATTTTTATTGTTTTTAGTCACCCTATCCAATCCATCGTCAGTTCCCACCCAAAGATTTTTATCCTTATCAACGAACAAGGTGCGTATGCGGAAATGGCTGACTTTATTTTTATTATTCTTACCTGCAGCAAATCGTGTGAAGTATGGTTTTCCTGATCTATCAAGTGAATCTAACCTGTTCAGCCCAGCTGTCATAGTACCTACCCATAAACTTCCGTTTTTGTCCTCATTAATATGTGTAATATTATTATCACTTAGGCTCAGTTTGTTGTTCGGATCATTAAAATATTTGAGAATAACCGGAGACATGCTTTTCCTTTGTGTTTTCGGGATGCAATTAAGACCTACAATTGTGCCTATCCAAAGGTTTTGCTTTGAATCTTCAAATAAAGCTGTTATTTCACGATAAGAAACAGAATGAATATTTGTACGGCTGATATTGAAGCGGTTAAACTTTAAATCAGGGGAGGTTTTAAAAGTGCTACTGTTAAAATGTGAATAAAAGAGGCCTGCGTCACGTGTTCCAACATATAGTTTATTGTCTGAAGTTTCCAGAATCGGTCCTAAGCGGCCTATATCTGAACCAAACTCATCAGAGTATCTGTAAAAGGGATTTGAGTTATTGTTGATCCTGTTTACACCTCCATCATCAGAGCCAACCCAGATAAGCCCGGATTGATCTTCGTATACTGATAAAACATAATTATTACTTAATGAGGAAGTGGATTTTACATTATGACGATAAACTTCCATTCTTGTGAAATTATCCTTCCATAGCAGCAAGCCTTTCCCCCACAGATCAATCCAAAGGTTGTTTTTAGAATCAATAAAAAGTTTGGTTATTCCTTTAAACTCATCTGCGGAAATATAACTGTCGAGATTTATTTTTTCAAAGCTTAAGTTTGCGAAAAGTTCAGGGCTTTTATTTTTATTGCTGGATAGGTCTTTCTTAAATGATGCTTTAATAAGCCCATCATTTAATGAGGAAATCCAGATAGTCTCTTGTTTGTCAATTTCCAACGATGATAGGTTCCTTAACGGAACATCCGAATTTTTAACGTAATCAGAACTAGAGTATAATTCATGCAATTTTTCGGAATAATAATATAAACCATTGTACGAGCTGAACCACAGATTATTATACTTATCATGCTTAATATCAGTAACATATACACCTGTAAGAATTGGTCGGAACCGAATAACATCTTTGGTTCTATTTATGGCTTCCTCCATGTAAATACCATTTTCTGTTGACACCCAAATGTTTTTATGGTTATCTTCCAAAACACAGGTAATCCAGTTAGCATCAATACCATATTGCCTGTTGCTCATGTTTTCAATCTGCCCGTTCAGCAGGTTCATCCGGTTAAGGCCATTGGACTTGGTGCCAATCCATAGCCATCGGTCGCTGTCTTCGAATAAACACGATATGTTATTATTGCTAAGGCCTTTTGATAAATCTCGGGTTGGCTTATAAACTACAATTTTCTTCCCATCATATTTGTTCAATCCATCCCAGGTGCCGAACCACAGAAATCCATCATGATCCTGCAAAATACAGGTTACTCCATTGTTTGACAGGCCTTGCTCAGTATTAATGTTCGAAAATGATGGTGATATCTGCGAATAGGAATAAATCACAGGCAATAGCATCAATAAAGATGCTAGACTGAGAGTTTTATGCTTTTCTTTCAAAAAATACATATCATTTCAACCTAGTTTGCTTATGATTATTATAAATCCAAAATATACACCTGCATAAAAACAATGCCTTTAAGGGAATAAAATTACAGCAAAAAAATCAGAACCAAATTGAAAAGCTATCAGAACTCTGATTATAAGTTAAAAAAGTGAGGTTTGATTTAGTTTTTTTAAGCACTGAATGTCTCCAACCTTTTAGGGAGATCTAATGCTAATGATGATAATAACTGTAAACCAGGTCTTTGCACGTATCGGTTGTTTGCCTACAAAGAAAATGAGTCGTGCATTTTTTTTTATTTTTTCTGAATTAACTGAGGTTTCTGAATAATTTTTATTCACATAAAAGTTTTGGAACTATTGAGCATATTTTTGAGATGTTTGAGCACATTGACACGAACTTTATGCTTTTGGCACTTTTGAGTTAATTATTGAATTGGTAAAGATCACTTTTCTGAGGCATTCGCTGTATTTTCACACTAAAATTTATACAATCTCCCGTGGCTAATTTAAACCATAATCAGTTGAAGGCACTTAAAATTGCAATCTACATTTTTTTGCCGCTTATGATTATGGCTATACTTTACCTTTTTCTTTTTTTTATCATTAATTAGATTTTTCTCATGATTTTGTGAATAGTTATAATTATCAATAAGTTGGTTGTAAATAAATAATAATAGTTAAAGGAAAGAAATCAAAAAGCACATCATAGTAATATTATCCATATGA